>JAUJNC010000131.1 GCA_030446525.1 Armatimonadaceae bacterium | reverse complement strand
GGCAGCCGCGAGATCCAGTTCCGGACGTACCTCCAATCGGTCCTGGACGAAGTGCGCGGCGGCGCCGGGCGCGGCGGGCGCCGCGAGCCGTACGAGCGCTACTGGGAGAAATCCGGGAAACGCTCGCGCAAGATCCCCATCAACGCGGAATCGGCTGCGCCCGATGTGCCGCGCGGGCAGGTGGACCGCTGGGTGGATTAGACCGTGGCCGAGGTGCAGGCGCACTACAAGGACGAGATCGACAAGATCCGCGCGCTGAGCCAGGACGAGCAGGACGTGAACACGCAGGCCGTGCTGGAAAAACGCGCCGACGTTCTGGAGCAGCGCCACGAGCACGTCGGCAAGATCGGCCGCATCCTCACCAACCTGAACCATCAGCTGGAGCTTCTGGAGGACACCTTCGGCCTGATCAACGACCAGATTCGCGCCCGCTCGCCGGAGCAGGTGCTGGCCGACATCGAGAGCGTCGTCTGGCAGACCGACAGCATGACCAGGCTGCTGGAGGAGCTCGCCCCCTACGAGCAGATGGCGGCGCGTCTCGACGAGTGACAGAAAGGATAGTGCCGGATGGATTTGCGTGACAAGCTGCGGAAGGCGGCGGGGCTTTTCGTGGAGCTGCCGCCGGAAGAGCCGGCGGAAAGGGAACCGCCGCCCGAGCCGGCGGACCCCGAGGCGGCGGGCGCGGATCTGGACCAGCGGCTCGCCGCGATGAACCAGACCATACGGCAGTTCGACGGCCAGCCGGCGCCGGGCCGGACCGTGGAGCAGATCGTGCGCCAGGCCGAGGGGCCCGATCTGGACCAGATCAAGGTGCCCGCCTCCGCCCCGCCGCCCGTCGCCGCGCCGGACGGGAAGGTGGATTTCAGCGCCATCTACGGGCAGGCCAACCTGCCCGCCACGCCCTTCACCGCCGAGCAGACCCTCGATATGCTTTCCTCCTTGCCACAGGAGCTGCCGCTGGAAACCAAGCGGCTGACGGTGAAAGTGACGCTGGGGGCGATGGGCAAATCCATCGGCGCCACGCCCGAGACCATCGTCGCTGACGCGTCCCGGAAGCTTGCCGCCCTCGCCGCCTACACCGAAAGTGTGTCCAAGCAGACCACGGAGTTCGTTTCGGCCGCCGAGCTGGAGGTCGCCGCCCTGCAGGCCCAGATCGAGGAGGTGCGCCGATCGATCCAGGCCTCCCAGCAGAAGCAGGCGCAGGCCCTGCAGATGTGCAGCGCCGAATCGGACCGCCTGGACGACGTGCTGGAGTTCTTCAGCCTCGACGTCCCCCCGTCAAAACACGCCGTCCCGGACGGGCAGGCCGCGCCGCAGCGGCCTTGACCGCCCGCCGCGGCCGCGCCGCCTCCCCCGTGCCCCCGCGCGAGCGCCTGGGAATTTACGGCTTCCTGGGCACACGCGCACCGAGGGCGACGTCGTCGTCACCGATCTGCGGGGCGTGGACCCGATCTACAGCGGCAACCGCTTCCTCGTCTACGCCCTGTATCCCGAGCAGAACACCTCGATCTGGGTCGTGAGCGGTAAAGGTAACCAGAACTGCGTCTTCGCCTGCGGCCATAGCATCCTCAACAAAACCTCCCGCACCAACATCGGCGCCCTGATGCGCCGGTACGGCGGCGGCCACGAGGCGGCGGGCACCTGCCAGCTGGCCCACGAGGAAGCGGAGGCGACGCTGCGCGCCCTCGTCGCGGCCATGAACCGCGACGAACGGGAGCATCTGCCGAAGGCCGCGTAGACAGGGGGCCTCCTACGGCATGCCGGCGGATTGTGCCGCCGATCTTTAAAGGGCGGGGCCGCACTTTTCCACGCGGGCTCTTGACATGAAAGGCCTTACGGCCTTTTTCTTGGTGCTTATCGGGTGTCCGCTTTGGCCTGCCCGCTTCGCATCCCGAGCACCAGGGTCCCTGCCACAATCAGCGCCAGCGGAGAATACAC
Source organism: Armatimonadaceae bacterium (assembly GCA_030446525.1). The sequence continues at coordinate 11,837 of JAUJNC010000131.1, read as the reverse complement.
ACTAAGCAGACGGTAGTTGTTCCCGAACAGCTCGAAGACGTGCCCGCTGATAACCGGGCCGGTGAAGCTCGCCGTCTGCGATGCCAGATAATACAGGCCGGTGTAGGTGCCGACCCGGCCCGGCGGAGCGAAATCCAGCACGAGAGGAAGCGAATTGACGAGGAAGCGAATTGACCACGATCAGCATCCAGCCGAAGCCCGCCACCATCAGCAGCGGCCGCATCCATCCCGCGGTCTGCACCCAATAACCCGCCCCCACGGCCCCCGCCAGCAGCGCCAGGCCGATGAGGATGCCTCGCCGGCGTCCCAGCCGTGCGCCCAGGGCCCCGCTGGGCAGGGCGCTCACGAGCACCGAAACCGTGAAGGCGCCTTTCAGTATCACCGCCTGTCCCGTGTCCAGGTGCAGCCGCTGAATCGCATAGGAAGTGAACCAGGTGTCGAAGGCGCTCTGGCCCAGAAACCAGAAGCAGATCCCTCCCAGGAGCAACAAAGTGGAGCGGTCGCGGTCTCGCAGCACCGTCACGAAGCTAGGTGTCGAGTTTCATGAGATTATGAACAGCAGGAGGTAGCGGTAGCGGGGCGACATGCGGTAGTCTTCATGATAACCGACCAAGGGGACCAAGAGGAGCTACCGCATGCAGATCCATTCTAACGCAGCCACCAATCTAAAGCAAACGACAAGCCATCCTGCAACAGCGACAAGCCCTGCCGGGCCTTAGCAAAGCAGTACCACGTCTCAGTCGCCACTTCATCCACCGATGGAAGGCGCGCCAGGAGCCACAGGACAAAAGCTGTGGCCGAGAACATCGAGTACGCCCTCGATGATACGAAGAAGCGCTGTTGCTGTCCTGCGCGACAACGGGCTGGCGCTCGATGACCTGGTGGAATTCGTCACTCCCGTTCTGGGCAAGCTCGCTCGTTCCAGCGTCCACCCGCTCTTGGTTCGTCAGGGCAGAATCGGCTGCCAAAGAAAGAGCAGCAGGACACCGGTGAAGTGGGCACCTTCAAGGAATATGGGCCAGGTGCATCTGCACATGGACCTGTTCTACCTGCCCAAGCTCGAAGAGACCCGCAGGTACTGCTTTGTCGCCATCGACCGGGCCACCCGCCTGGTATATCTGTCGGTCTTTGGACATAAAGATGCTGCCTGTGCCGAGGCGTTCCTGAAGAGCGCCTGGCGTTTTTCCCGTTCAAGGTCGAAAAGATCCTGACCGACAACGGCGCGAGTGGACGCTGGCCGGCTTTACGAACCGCTATGGCACGAAAGAGGCACAGGAGCATCCACTTTGCCCGCCTGTGGCCAGAGCAGGGCATCGAGCACCGGCGTACGAAGCCCTACACGCCCAAGACGAACGGCCTGGTGGAGCGCACTAACGGCCTGATCAAGGAGGGCACGAGCAAGCAGCACACTTACGAGAATGCCTTGCAGATGCAGCACGACCTTGTGTACTGGTTCGTGCGCTACAACTTATCGTAAGCACGTCGTTTGACGGCAAGACGCCTTACGAGGCGACTTTTACCTGGCACGAGAAGCAACCGGGCCTGTTTATCAAGGAGCCTACCGGCTTGCTGCACGCTACCGAAATTTGTTCACAATCATGAGACTTGACAGCTAGGAAGCAGTCCGGCGGATACGGTGTCCGGCGTCTCTGGTTTATCCGACCGTTGCGGCTGGCGCACCGCCGTCAGCAGGACGAGCCTGCGCCGCCAGCATGCCACCGGCTCCCCAGCAGGAACGGCGACAGGGGACACCCCGAACAGCGCCCCGCCGACGAGCGTTGCCACCACCCCGCCGAGCCCGCCCCGCCAAGTTGATGATCCCGTTTTGCCTGGGAACGCAGCGACGGCGGGGTAAGGTCCGGCATGAGCGCCACGACCGGGTGCGGAAAAGGTCCATCGCCAGCAGCGTGGCAATGAGCGTGGCCATGAACAGGCCGATGGGCTTGCCCAACGCGAAGGGCGCCGCCGCGAACGCGACAGCCGCGAGCGGCGCTCCGATCATGATGAACGGTTTGCGGCGCCCCCACCGGGTGCGGACGCGGTCGGAGAAGCCGCCGACGTAGGGCAGGATGAACAGCGCCGCGAAGTTGTCCAATCCCATAACCAGCCCGGTCGTCGCGATGCCCAGTCCAAAGCCGGTGATGCCGGCTTGTTGTTCTCGCGGATCAGGCCCGCATAGTTGTTCTCCACCTCATGGCCGTCCCAGGTGACAGCCCAGGGAAAGGCGGCATGTGCGGCCTGCAGGTCGGGGTCGCTCTTGTACAGCGCGTAGCGGTTGCGGTAGTCATCGAGCGTGACAGGCTCGGCGCTGTTGTGCTTGCGCAGCGCGGTGGCGCTGACCCCGCTCATAGATGTAATCGCCCAGATGCACGACCAGATCGATAGTCTTCCTGGCCATGTGCTGGTACGCCGTGAGCGGCCGCCCTGCCAGTTCTGGCACCGAGGCGAACGCGAAGGCGAACTTTGTCGCGGCGACGCGCCCGCAGCCGGGCCAGGTCCTCGCGCGGCCGATGGGGCTGACCGCATCACCGGCGGTGAACCGATACCAGTACCAGCGCGCCGGCTCCAAGCGGGAAAGCTCCACATGAACGGAGTGGCCCATCGCGGCGGTGGCGAGCTGCGTGCCGCTTTGGACGACATCGCGCATGTTCTCGTCCCTGGCTACCCGCCAGCCGACCGGGATGCTGTGCGCGGGCATCCCGCCGCCGTTCAGCGATCGCGCCAGGCGATGTCCACAGCACCACGCCGTCGGGTGTCAGGTCTCCTGAGGCGACTCCTAAGGTGAAGGGGTTGGAGGTGAACGAGGTCTTCCAGGATCTGCGGATTACCGATAAGCCGACCAGCGACGAACAGGCCAGCCAGACCGCCCTGCGCCGATCAGAAAGCTGCGGCGAGACAGCAACGGGTCGACTTTTGGCTCATGAAATACCTGTTTCTACACTGGCTGTAGAGAAAACCTGCCTTGAGGAGCCGGGCGGGCGTGCTTCCCGTTTATGGGTCGTTAGATCCAGGGCTGATCCCCGAAACGCACGGACCAGCCGTTATCGTCCGGGAATCCGGGCGCCGGGCGCGCGGGGCCGTCCGTCCAGCCGGCGGCCATCATCCCGGCGGCCGCGAGCAAGCCGCCGTTCGCGGGCAAGTAGGCGGGCAGGTCCTCGCGCTGATAAACGCCCGTTGGGCAGATAGCGGTTCTTGGGCGTCGAGCAGCAGCGCCTCGACCGCCGAAACCGGCTCGCCCGAGCGCGCGCCGCGGCCATCGCCACCATCGGGAAGTCCCATCCCCAGGACTTCTTCTCCCACTGCCAGACCCCATCACCTGTTTCACTGTCCGCCGCATCGTTTCCGGGGTTCACGCCGTCACCGGGCAGCATGCCGTACGCCCCCACCAGCGCCGGGTGCTCCCCATTCCATTCGGTGTAGGTGTCGGCCATCCCCTCCTGCATCAGGTAGAGGCCGTCCTGCTCGGGCAGGGGGCGAGACCGCTCAGCACCCGATCCCACCGGGGCTCGCGCGGCAGGCCCAGCCGCGCGCGCCAGCCCCGCGCCACGCACCAGGCCAAGCGCCAGTAGGCCACCAAGGTGATTGATGCTGACGAGGGGGTCCGTGTTCTCGGAGACCGTCTTCAAGGGCGGGCCCAGCACAGCGGCCGCGGCGCATCTCCCAGGACCGCGTAGGAGGCCAGGAACTCCGCGCTCTCGGGCATGACCATCCCGCCGCGCTCCGGGCCTCGCCGCCGGGGCTCTGGCGGTAGCAAGCTCGGCGTGTCGATCGGGTGCGGCTGCTGCCAGAGCAGAGCGGCCCGACGGGGAGGAGTCACGGCCGTCGGGGCCGATATCCCAGGCCAGCGCGCCCGCGGTAGCCCTGGCGCGCCGCGATCGCGCAGGCGACGAGCAGGATCGCCACGTCGACCCATACTGCGCTCGGAGAACAGGGGGCGGTTCCAGGCGGCGAAGTGGACGCCGTGCCGCAGTCCATCGAGATGGAACTTGCCGTGCCATTGCTCGCCCAGGCAGGCCGGTCTCCTGGGGCGGCAGCAGGCGGCGCAGTGGAGGCCCGTGGGAACTGCGACAGGTTGCCGGCGCCGCTCGCTCGAAGGCGCGCGTCGGCGCAGGCGCCCAGGTCGAGGAAGCTTACCTTCGACCCAGAACCGCTCCCAGTGCGCCCGGGCGGCGGCGCTCGGTGCGGTGCGACGCCCGGCGGGGAGCCGGTGAACAGCTCCGGGCGAGAAGAGCGCGGTGAACTCCAGCGCGCCGGTCGCCTGCCCGGCGAGCAGATGCTCATGCCGGGCGCCTTCGTCCAGGGCGCCGGCGGACCAGCCCCAGGCTCACCCAGTACCCGTCGCCGTCCAGCGTCCGCCGCAGGTCGGCGCGGTTCGCGCCCTTGCGCTCGGCCGTGTCGTGTGCGCCCCAGGCTGTGCCAGTCCGCCATAGGCCGGTGCGGCGAGGCGTAGGGGAAGGCCACCCGGACCCGGAGCCGGCCCGCGGCGACGAGCGGCGATTCGGCGCGCGCCGCGATCATGTCCAGGCTCGGGTGGCAGCAGGTCCACACCAGACGGGCTCGCCTTCGACCTTAAGCGGCTGTGCAGGGGCCGGTCACCCGGTCCAGCGTCCTGCCGGATCTCGGCAGCGCTGCGGCCCCGCCAGGGAGCCGTCGGCCTTTTTCATCTCCAGCCCGACCCTGCCCAGGTGCAGGCGGTGGGGTTCTGGCGCAGCCAGTCGAAGGGGGCTCCTGCCCGCCCCGCTCGGTCAGATAGCCGACCGGGCGGCCGTAGGTGTCGTACAGGGCATAGCCCCGGATGTCTTCGGCGCGCAGGCCGGGCGGCAGCGGCGTGGTGTGCAGCCCAGCCCCAGTGCGACACGGTGCAGAGCGGGAACTGCTTCCGGTACGGCTCGACGAAGGTCGCCGCAGGCCGGTCACGTCCGCGGTGAGGCGAACTCCCCGTTGCCGACCGACAGCGCCGCGGGGGTCGATATGGCGCACCTCGGGATTGGCGGCGACCAGGGCCGCGCGATCGATCGTCGCTTTCATCGGCGCGAAGGTACGAGCCGTCGGTCAGGCCGTTGATGTATTTCTCGATGTTCGTGTATCCGGTGCCGTCGAAGTCGCCGGCGGCATCGGAAGAGAGCGCCGGGGTTCAGCCCGTACCAGATCTCCCAGGCGTCCGGCATGCCGTCGCGGTCGGTGTCCTTGGGCGCGGTTCCGCCTTCAGCGTGCCGAAGCCGCCGACGGCCGCCGGGTCGCTGATGAGGCTGCCGGCCTGTTTGACGACGTTCCCGATCAGGCGCTTGTCCACCGAGTCGCGCACCAGCGACGCGCCCGCCGTGGCGATCACGCTTATAGGCATCGAGCGCCGGCTCGGCGTCGCTGCACAGGCGGATAATCGTAGCGCCTGGGCTGCCCAGGTGACCGGATCATCGACGTCCCCGGCGTCACCGGCTTGCCGTCCGGCTTCCCGTTGACGTCGCCGTCGAAGTAGTTGCCGTCCTGGTAGAGGTGGAAGTTGGCGTTGCCGCGGAAGAGGGGGTCGTCGCGCTTCGTGCTGCTGGGGCCGGCGATGAAGTAGTTGCCCACGAGGTTCACGTCGCTGCGCCCGGCCGAGTCGCCGGCGACGAAGCCGTAGGCCCCCCAGTTGTAGACCACGTTGTTGACGAAGTCGATCACCCCCTTGGCCTTGGGGTTGCGGTCGTTGTTGGTAGTGTACAGGTTGTGGTGCAGGGTGATCGTGTTCCATTGCACCAGCCGCCCATCGAGTCTTGAACGGCCCCTCGGCGATGACGCAGTGCTGCACGGTGATGTCCCGGCTCTCGTTGATGGAGAAGGTCGTCCGGCCCCCAGGCGACGAGCATGATCGAAGATCATGTTCTTGCTAACTGAAGAGGGTGGCGCCGTCCTGCCCGCTCGGGCCACCAGCCCGCGGACGCCCAGGTAGCGCACGACTATGTTCTCGGCGTTGGAGAAGGAGACCTGGAAGTTTTTCGTCGCGATGCCTTCGCCCGGCGCGGTCTGTCCGGCGATGGTGAGGTTGCTGGCGACGCTGACAGGGATTTGAGGTCGATATAGCCGCCGACATCGAAGACGACGATACGGCTGCACTCTGCTGACGGCGTCCCGGAAGGAGCCTGGCCCCCCATCGTTCAGGTTGGTGACGTGGTACGCAGCGCCGCCCCGGCCGCCCGTGGCCCGCGCCGAACCCTTCCGCGCCGGGAAGGCGGGCAGCGCCTTCGCCGCGGGTGACCAGGACCAAAACAGAGAAGGGCCGCAATCACCGCGCTCTTCCTCAAGTCAAAATCATGAGCCGTCTCCTCCACCGGTTGCGCCGATGGTCAAAGCCTCGAATGGATCATCTTCGGCAGCGGTCCCCCGCATCCACTTGGGCTCGAGGGTCTGCGTCGGTTTGTGCCACTTGGCGTGCCCGTCGATGAAGACGTTGTTCATCCCTGGTGAGTGCCTGACGTTCCGTCGCGATGCGCAGCTTGACGTCGGGATCGGCCAGTATTGCCGCTGCCGGCAGGGGATGCCGTTGCCGTCATACAGGTGGTAGCCCTGCTTGTTCGCCGCGCCAGGGCCCGTGTACATCTCGGTGATCGCGATGACGTCCGCCGGTGCGTCGAACACGGCCAGCAGGCGGAGCGAACCCGTTCGCGCTCAGGGCCGCATAGTTCGGAAGGTAGCTGATCTTCTTCCGCCCGTGCCTGCGGGCGCAGAGGACCAGCAGCCGGAGGGGCAGCGGTAGACGGCGTCGTTCTTGACAAGGGGTAGATAAGCCAGGTTCAGGCGCCCCCGTTGGCTTGCTGGGCCCACGGGAGGGTCTCGTCGTAGTCCTGCGCGTATTGCAGCACGGCCAGGGACATCTGCTTGGTATTGGACAGGCAGGCCGTCTGCCGCGCCTTCTCGCGGGCCTGGGCGAAAACAGGGAAAGGATGGCAGCGAGGATCGCCATTATGGCGATCACGACGAAGCTCGATCAGAGTGAACGCGGATGTATGGCACGCGCGCGCCCTGGATCCGGTGCCCGCTCCGGGGCGGAAGGCGGACGGGCGCGACGTGCAGCCCCTGCGCGAGGTGACGAATGGTTCATCTCTTTCTCCTTTGCGACGATGTTACCGGAGGCCGTAGCGTAACGCTCCGCGGCGACGCAGATACTGGTCGCTCATCCGAAAACCGGTTGATTACACGATTATAACACCGAGAGAACGAAAGCAACTGGTTTCCGCCGGACTCGATCCGCTGACAAGTCACCTGGCCGAAGCGGTCCAAATAACGTTGATAAAGAAGCCGCGCGGGCAAAGCGGGAACGAAGCCCGGCCGCCAAGCCGTACTGTGAATGGCCCGGCGTCCACCGATGCCGGGCCATCCGTTCGGAACACGGAGAACAACATGGCAACGCTTGTGCTCTGGAAAATCGTTATGATGCTCCCTGCTCTGGTCGCACTTACCTCGGCCAATATCGCTCACGCTCCGGGCTTCGTGCACCCCGGCATCCTGCACACCCAGGGCGGACCTGGATCGCATGAAGAAAAACGTGGCGTCCGGCATCGAGCCGTGGAAAAGCGGATTCGAGAGCTCAAATCCGACCACCCGTCGCAGTCGGACGGGAAGGTGCGCGACGCTTTCGAGGTCGTTTCCCGCGATGCCCGCAATAACCTGCACAATTCGAGGCTGGCGAGCGACGCCAACGCGGCCTATCAGAACGCCCTGATGTGGTACCTCACCGGCGACGCGGCCCATGCCAGAAGAGGCCGTGCAGATCCTGAACGCCACGGTCGGGCACCCTGGGCTGGATCACCGGCCATGACAAGGAGGCGGCCGCCGCGCTCTACGGCTTCAAGTACGTCAACGCCGCCGAGATCCTCCGGCACACCTATGACGGGTGGGCGGCCGCGGACGTCAAGCAGTTCGAAAGCATGCTGCAGGACGTCTTCTACCCGGTGATCAAGGATCTCGCCACGTTCGCCAACAGGAACTGGGACACCGCCTGCATCAAGACGATGATGGCCCATCGGCGTGTTCCTGGACGACCAGGCCCTCTTCGACCGCGCCGTGGACTACTTCCACAACGGCTCGGGCAACGAGCGCGAGCCCACTACATCCTCAACGAGGCGGGCCAGTGCCAGGAGAGCGGGCGCGACCAGCACGCAGGCTGGGCATCCTTCACCTTGCCGAGGCCAGCGAGATCGTCGCTGGAACCAGGGCTGGACCTGTACGGGGCAAACGGGGCCGCTTGCTACAATTCGAGTACACCGCCCAGTACAATCTCTCGGACACGACGTGCCCTTCGAGCCGTACAAGGACACGACGGGAAAATACGCCGCGGACGCCATCTCACCCGACGGCAGGGGCCGGTTGCGTCCATCTTTGAAGTGGTATGGAACCACTACAAGAACCGCAAGGGATAGATGCGCCCTATACGAAGCAGGCGGCCGGTAAGATACGGCCGGAAGGCGCCGCCTTTCAGGCGGACCATCCCCGGATTCGGCACCCTGTTGTTCACGCGGCCGGCCCGAACGGCCGCGGAACAAGGGCGGACCCCGGTCATTTCCCCGCGTCCGCCGTCCGCCGCGCCGACCGCTCCGGCCTTCGCCGAAAGGTAGCCCCGCAGCGGGCTGTCTTTGATCCCTTTCAGTCCCGCGATCACCGCGGCGGCGTTCATCTCGGCCCCGGCCGCATTGGTGTGCGTATGATCGCCTTCAAACAGCTGTTTCACCTTCTCCTGCCCGATCTGTTCGTACCGCCTCGCGACGATCTCGTTGAGATCGACGAACGCCGCGCCTCCCGCCCCCGCCGCTTCGGCGGCCCATTTGCCGTAGTCGCCCGAGGCGCGGGCGACGGTGCGGTCGTCTTTCCAGATGTTACGCGGGACGGGCGAGAGCACGAGGGGGGTGGCGCCCCTGGCTTTGGCGTCGGCGATGTATTTCCGCAGGTACCAGCCGTAGGTGCGCACGACCTCCTTCTTGCCCGTCGCGGCGACCACGATTTCCTGTGACTCGTCCCCGGCGCCTTTCAAGGAAGCGCGGGCGCGGCCTTCGGCGATGGGGCCGCCGTCGTTGTGGCCGAACTGCAGGAGGACGAAGTCGCCGGGTTTCATCTCCGCCAGCACCTGGTCCCACAGCCCCTCCGTCTGGTAGGTCCGGCTGCTGCGGCCACCCCGGGCGCGGTTCACCACCTTGATCTTGGCCGGGTCGAAGTACGCGGCCAGGGGATCACCCCATCCGACCTGCCCCCTGGTGCCGTTCTTGACGGTGGAATCGCCGATCAGGAAAAGCGTCGGCAGCTTGCGGTCGGATGCGGGCGGCGTCGGCACGGGAGCGGCCGACACGGGATCAGCGCTGTTCGCGCCGGCGAGGCCAAGCAAGAGCCCGAGAGCTATTACCGTGCTCAGCGCCGCCCGGAGCGACGCTTCCGTTCCCGTGGTTTTGTTCGATGCGGCCATGCGCATGGTTGCTTCCTTCTCACTCTGAGCTGCGGGGTTCGGTCTATTCCAGCTGCTTCTTCAGAAACGCCACCGTTTCCGCCTAGGCCTGCTGGGCCGCCTTCCGGTTGGCGCCCTCGCGGCCGGATTGCTGGCGCAGGAACCCGTTCTCGTTCTCCTTCCCTGCATCTCCGGCCCACAGGGGGTCATTCTTCGGCGGCTCGTGGCGGCGCCATGCCTTCTCCCAGATAAAAACTGGTGTGCGGCGGCTGGTTGTAGGCGACGTTCTGCCACGCTATGGCCAGCCTATATATCGGGTCATGCATGAAGGTATAGAAGCGGTGGGTGGTAGGTATCGTGGTCGTGAAGATACGCAGCTCTTTGTTGTCGCGCGTCCTCCAGATCACCTCTTCCCTCCAGTCGCCCAGAATGTCGGCGGATAGGCAAGGGTTCGCTTTCGTCCCGTTGTTCTGGACGCAATCATACTCCTGGGCCGCGAGCTGCGTGTTCATGCTGCTGCTGACAGGATCCCACTTACCGATGGTGGTGCCGTTAAGGATTTCACGGAGCAGGTCGCCGTCCCAGTACACCCCCATGTTACAGGGCGGGGTCCGCTCGGCGATCTTGTTGCCCTTGCAGTCGAACAAGCCAGTTATACCACCGCCCGCGACCCAACACTCGAGCCCTTTGTGGCGGGGATCTATATCCAGAGCCAATCCCCGCCCGGGCCCCTCGCCATCACGGCCCGCGCTTACCGAGGGCTTCTTCCAAAGGACCTCCCCGGTTCCGGCGTCAACCAGATGCGCCCCGGCGTCATCGAAACGTTCCTGGATGCCGAACACTTCCAGGCCCGGCCTGTCCGGATCGATGTCGGTCAGATGCATGGCGTCCCCATGCCCCAGCCCGGTTGAGTAAAGGCCTTTCCCGTTATCATCAACGCACATCTGCCCGTACACGATCTCATCTTTGCCGTCGCCATCAACGTCCCCGACGCTCAGGTTATGGTTCCCCTGTCCGGCATAGGCTTTATTGCCGGCGGTCCCGTCGTCGCTGTCGAAGGTCCATACGTGTGCCAGTTTGCCGCCGCGCCAGTTCCAGGCCGCCAGCACCGTCCGTGTGTAGTAACCGCGGCACATGACCAGGCTCGGCCGCACCCCGTCCAGGTACGCCACGCACGCCAGGAACCGGTCACCACGGTTGCCGTAACCGTCGCCCCATACCGCCTTCAGCTCGTCGGATGTCGGATCGCGTTTCGCCGGATGTCGGGGGGGGACGTAGCCCGTCGTGGCGAGCGCTTTACCGGTCCTGCCGTCGAACACGGTGAGGAACTCCGGCCCGGCCAGGATGTAGCCTCCTTCGTTGCGCCAATCCGCTTTGGCGTCGCCGATGACGCTGCCTTGCCCGTCGAGCGTCCCGTCCGCCGTTTTGCAGGCGACCTCCGCTTTGCCGTCCCCATCCAGGTCGTACACCATGAACTGCGTGTAATGGGCGCCTTCGCGGATGTTTTTTCCTAAGTTGATCGTCCACAGCAGGGTGCCGTCCAGCTTGTAGGCCTGGAGTACGGGTGCATCCGTTACACCTGCCTGCGAGTTGTCACGTCCTCTCCCCGCCTGGTGCAGGACGATCTCGTACTCGCCGTCGCCATCGAGATCCCCGACAGAAGCGTCGTTCGGGCTGTAACCCACGGGAGTCTGAAGGGGCACCGAGAGGTACGGCCTTGCGGGTGCGTTTGCCGGCAGCGTGAACGGGGCGCCCGCCGCCTGCTCCCGCCCGTTGTGCACCGGGCGGACGAAGTAGGCGTTCTCCTGGTCCCGTTTGGCGTCGCCGTCAACGAAGTTCGTCGCGCCCGTGATCGGCTGCTGGTTTAGCTTGACGGGGGCGCCGCCGCCCGTATAATCCCTCGCCGGAGACGGCCATGACGCTTCAGACCCGCCGGATGACCTTAGACGAGTTCCGCGCCCTGCCCGTGGGGCCGCCCCACTTCGAACTGGAACAGGGGGAGTTATTCCCGATGACCTCGCCGACGTCGCGCCACCAGGAATTGCTGCTCGTGTTCGCGTTCGCGCTGCGGGAGTTCGTTCGCCGCGGCGGCCTCGGCCAGGTTTTCATGGAGGTTGACGTTTATCTTCCCGACGACACCGCCTATATTCCCGACCTCACGTACCTCTCCAACGAACGCCAGCACTTGCATCATCCGTCGGACCAGAAGATCCCCGGCGTGCCCGACCTCGTCGTCGAACTCACGTCGTCCGACCCCGCCCGGGATCGCGTGGACAAGTTCAGGGTGTATTATGACAACGGCGTCCCCTGGTACTGGATTGTGGACCCGGAGCCCCTGACGGTGGAAGAGTACCGCTGGACGCCGCAGGGCTACCTGCGCACCTCCAGCGTCGCGGCGGGCGAAGAGTTCCGCCCGAAGCTGTTCGAC
>JAUJNC010000130.1 GCA_030446525.1 Armatimonadaceae bacterium | reverse complement strand
AGTGCCCGACCACGGCGTAGCCGGTCAGCCCCTGCGCCGCGGCCACGTCCTGGGCGTCGTCGGCGAACTGGGCGCAGGTGTAGCCGCCCGCCGCCGCCTCCGAACCGCCGAAGCCCCGGAAGTCCGGCGCGACGAGCCGGTGGCCGGGGGAGAGTAGCATCGCCTCGGCGAGCCAGCCCCACGCGCGCCCGGAATTCGGCCACCCGTGCAGCAGGAGGACGTCGCGCACCGGCTGCCCCGCGGTCGCCGCCACTTCGTAGATCGTGACATGCAGCCGCACGCCGCCGCGCGTCGTCACGTCGGTCTGGGTTTCCCGCATACCACCTACCCCCTAGCCCCCTCCCGGAACGGGAAGGGGAAAAGAACCGTGCCATACCCCTCCTACTCCCCCTTCCTTTTAGGGAAGGGGGCCGGGGGGTTAGGTCAGTGGACGATCGGCTCGCCTTCGTGCGACACCGCCCGCCCCTCGGCCTGCCACTGGCGGAAGCCGCCGCGCAGGGAGTGGACGCCGGTGTAGCCCATCTGCCGCAGCGAATCCGCCGCGAGCGCCGAGCGGTTCCCGCCCCGGCAGTCGAGAACGATCTCCCGGCCGGTGTCCGGCACCTCGTCGGCGATGTGATACTCCAGGATGCCGCGCCCGATGCCGCGCGCGCCCGGCAGGTGCCCGGCCCGGTACTCGTCCTGCTCGCGCACGTCGATCAGCACGCCGCCCCATCCGGGATCCGCGAGGCGCGCCGCGACCTCCTCCGGCGACGTTTCCCGGATGCGCGACCTCGCCTCGTCACACAGCTGCTCGAAGGTCCTTTGCGGCGGCATCGCCGTCACCCTTCCCTGGCTTGCGGCCGCCGGTCCGGGACCAGGATCGCGTAGTCGGCCTCCCCCTGGTATTTACCCGTTTCGGCCCGCGCCAATTCGCCGCGCACGGGCGCGATCGTCACCACCGCGAGGCGCGTGCCGAGCGGACGGCGCCACAGCACGCGCGCGGGGACGCCCTGCCCCCGGTCCGAATGGAACGCACCGTTGACGTGGAGCACCCGGCGCCCCTGGCCCAGCGCCCGCGCCACGGTCTCGGCCATGGTGTCGTCCTTCAGGCATTGGGCCTCGTAGAAGCGACGTATCATCGCCGGATCCATCGCCCTGCCTTCCGGCCCGCCGTGCCCCGTCCCGATCACGGCGCGGAAGCGCTCCCAGGAGGCGTCCTCCGGCGCGCTCACGTAGGCGGCCGCGAGCGGCCTGTCGCGCGCGGGAAGCTTCGCCAGTGCGCCCAGGCCCTCCTTCGACACGGCGCGCGCGATCCGCTGCGGCACGTTCGACGCGAGCACCGGCACGCGCCGCTCTCGCGCCCACTCGACCAGGGGGCGGTAGTCCGTCGGGTAGTTCGGCCACAGCGTCACCGCCTTCGCGAACGCGTCCTCGCCGATCTTGCCGGCCAGGTACTCGTCCAGCGCCGGCTGCCCGTCGCGCTCCAGCATCTCCATAGCCAGCGTGAGCCGGTCGCCGGTGCGCCCGTGCAGCGCCGCGAGCAGGGCGGCCTCGGCGCGGTGCGTTTCGGGGTCGTCGTGCTGCTCGCCCACGAAAACGGCGTCCGCGCCCGCGAGCCGCGCCGGGAGCTCTTCCCAGGCGACGTTCCGCCCCGCGGCGGCGTCCCAGACGCGCCACGGGTACGGCTTTTTCTCCGCCCCTTGCGCCGCGGGCGCGGCGCCGAGCGCCCAACCGACGCCCGCCTTCAGCGCCGCGCGCCGCGTCGTTTTCACTGCCGCCATGCCCCCGCCGCCTCCAGGACGTCCCAGAAGACGGCCCGGATCTCGCCCGCGCCCCAGGCGTTCGGCTCGATGACGCCGCAGTACCACAGTCCGCGCTCCCGCGGGCGCGCATCCCTCTGCGCCGGGTTCCCTGCCCGAAGACCGTGGCCCAGGAAGTGGCCGTGCAGGTCCGCCACGAGCGCCCCGTGCTCGGCGGCCAGCGCCCGCAGCGTCTCGTTGAGCCGGGCGATCCACCCCAACGCACCCGGCCACGGCGGGATGCCCAGGCGATCCGTTTCGCCCGTGCCGTCACTGGGGTCGTGGACCGTGCCGATCACGAGGGGCGCGCCGGGTGCGAGGAGCGGGCGCAGGTCCGTGAGGAGCGCATGCCCGTTCTCCCGCACCGCCCGCAGCGCCGCCCGCGCCGCGCCGCCGCTGCCGAAGGCTTGCAGCAGGTCGTTCCCGCCGATGGTCAGCGTCGCCAGCGACGGCCGGACGTCAAGGCCCTTCAGCCGGGGGACCTGCGCGTATCGCACCTCGGTTGAAGTCGCGCCGTCCGTCGCCAGCAGGAGGAACCGCGCGTCTGGCGCGCGGGTCGCTATATCGCGCCCCGCCCATTCGGGGAAGTCCTCGTCCCGGTTGCGGAACAAAAGGCTCGCCGCCCCGCGCCCGGGCCCGCCGGCGTACTCGTCGATGGACATCGAGTCGCCCAGCGCGACGTACGTTTTTGGTGCATCCGTACTCGTTGATCGCATTTGCTTGGCTTAGCCCTCAGTCCCGTCCCCCCGCCCACCTCGGGGCGAGGGGCCGGGGGTGAGGGCGCTATACCGATGCCGGGTCCGCGCCTTCCTTCGCCAGGGCGTAGCGTGGGCCCATCTGGCGCAGGCGATCCACCTCCGCGCTCACGCGGACGATCACGTAGTCGATCTCTTCTTCGGTGGTGAAGCGGCCGAGGCCGAAGCGCAGCGAGGAGTAGGCGAGCTCGTCGCTGAGGCCGAGCGCCTTGAGGACGTAGCTCGGCTCCAGGGAGGCCGACGTGCACGCCGCGCCGGAAGACAGGGCGATGTCCTTGAGCCCGGTGAGCAGGGCATCGCCCTCGACGTGGTCGAACGAGAGGTTCAGGTTATTGGGGAGGCGGCGGGTCGGGTGGCCGTTGAGATGGACCCCACCGGCGCCGTCCATGATGCCCCGGCGCAGCTTTTCGCGCAGATGCAGCAGGCGCTCGGCCTCGCTTGCCATGCTTTCCTGGCAGATCTGCGCCGCCTCGCCCAGCGCGACGATGCCGGGGACGTTGAGCGTGCCGGACCGGAAGCCGCGCTCGTGGCCGCCGCCGTCCATCTGCGCGGCCAGGCGGACGCGCGGGCCCCTGCGCCGCACGTACAGCGCGCCGACGCCTTTGGGGCCGTAGATCTTGTGCGCGGTGAGGGACATCAAATCGATGTTCATCGCGTCGACGTCGAGCGGCGCCTTGCCGAAGGCCTGCGCGGCGTCGGTGTGGAACAGCACGCCGCGCTCGCGGCAGATCCGGCCGATCTCGGCCACGGGCTGGAGCACCCCGATCTCGTTGTTGGCGGCCATGACCGAAACCAGGACGGTCCGGTCTCCGATCGCGTCCCGCAGCTGCTGCAGGTCGAGGAGGCCGTCCTCTTGCACTGGGAGGTAGGTGACGCGCCTGCCCTGCTTCTCCAGGTGCTTGCAGCTGTCCAGGACCGCCTTGTGCTCGGTGACCAGCGTGACGAGGTGGTCGCCCTTGGCGGCGTACGCCTCGGCCACCCCTTTGATAGCGAGGTTGTCCGACTCGGTCGCGCCCGAGGTGAAGACGATCTCCTGCGGGTCGGCGCCGATCACCCGGGCGATCTGCGCGCGGGCCTTGTCCACGGCGGCCTCGGCTTCCCAGCCGAACGGGTGGCTGCGCGAGGCGGCGTTGCCGAACGTCTCGCCGAAGTACGGGAGCATCGCCTGGAGGACGCGGGGGTCGGTGCGGGTGGTGGCGTTGTCGTCCAGATAGATCGGCGCCTTGACACTCATCGGGAGGGCGCCTCCGCGTCCAGCACCTTCAGGCCGTAGCCGTCCGGGAAGGCCCGGGGGGCGGGCAGGGGCGGCGCGGGCTGGCAGACGTCGGCGACCGTCATCTCGCGCAGCAGCCGGGTCATCTCCTCCTGGATGCGCGCGAGCGGCCCGCGCAGGGTGCAATGCCGCGCCTGGGCGCAGCCGTCCACGCCGGGGACCTCCCAGCACTGCGCGATGGCGAGCGGGCCGTCCACCGCCTCCACGACGTCGGCAACCGAGATGCGGGCCGCCTCGCGCGCCAGCTTGTACCCGCCCGTCGGCCCGGGCGCCGAAGTGACGAGCTGGTGGCGGGCCAGCGTCTGCATGATCTTGGCGAGCAGCTCGGCGGGGATCTCGTAGCGCCTGGCGATCTCGCGGGGGCCGACGAGGCGCCCCTGCCCATCCATCGACAGAAAGGACAAAGCTAGCAGGGCATAATCCGTCTTTTTCGTGAAGGTAAACATCGCCTGACGCCACCCCGTTCCTGGTCGCTTCGATTGTACCCCTGCGGGGGAGCGGTGTCAAGGGACCGCGGCCCTGAAAGCGATAACCGTTCGCAACAATCCCCGCCGCGACCGGCCGAATAAACGGGCGTGCATAACTCCCGGCTAAAAAGGGAACAATCTCTGCATCGGCGAAGTCCAACGGGTGGCAGACCCGAGCGCGCGGGTGAGGGGCGGCGATCTTCGGCCCCCGCGTCTTTCGCGGATCCCTTTGCCCGGCGTGTGCAGATGTGCAGAAGGGGGGTTATCGAAACGGTAGTTTTCGTAGCTTGCCTAGCGACGGGACCTTGTGCTATAATGCTGGTAGCGAAGACGCGTTCCGCCTGCCGCTTCCGAAATCTTCCGTTCAACTTCGGCGACCTCAAGACAGCCATTTTCTATAATCCTGGGCCCTGGGCGGGGCGCTCTCAGCCTTCGGAGGCTCCCGCTTCAAAATACTGAGGTTTGCTGCAAGGAGTTTGTTTTCTTGGAAACAAGCGATGACGAACAGGCGAGTACGGTAGCTACGGGGAGGAATAGCAAGTAACATGGCTGTGGCACGTAAGGGATTGGGCGAGCTCCTGATTGAGAAGGGCTCGATCACGGCGGAACAATTGAACCAGGCGCGCGATGTGCAAAAGAGCGCGCCCGGCGACCTGGGGCGCCTCATCGTCGACCTGGGTTTCGCCGCAGAAAGGGACGTCATACAGGCCAAGGCCGAAGCCGAGAACATCCCGTTCGTCGACCTCACCCGGACCCCTCCGGAGCCGTCCGCCGTCAATGTGGTCCCCGAGCACGTCGTCAAGAAGCACAACGCCCTGCCGGTCAAAAAGGACGGGCAGCGGCTCCTGGTCGCCATGGCCGATCCGAAGAACATCGTGGCCCTGGACGACATCCGCATGATCTCCCGCTGCCAGGTGTACGCGGCGGCGGCGGTGCCCTCCGAGCTGGAGGACGCCATCGCGCGCGCCTACGCTGGGTCGGGGGCGGCCTCGGGCGGCAACGGCGTGGTGGCGACCGTGCCGGCGGGGGGATCCATGGCCGGCAGCCTGTCCGCGATGATCGCCGAGATGGGGCCGGCGCGCAAGGGCGTGGGCGACGACGACGACGTCGACGGGGCCGACGCGGCCAACGAGGCGCCGATCGTCCGCATGGCGAACACCATGATCACGGAAGCGATCGTGAACGGCGCCTCGGACATCCACATCGAGCCCGAGCGGCGCGGCGTGCGCATCCGCTACCGCATCGACGGCGTGCTGCACGAGACGATGACCATCCCCAGCCACATCCGGGCGCCGCTGATCTCCCGTTACAAGATCATGTCCGACATGAACATCGCGGAGCGGCGAGTCCCCCAGGACGGGCGCATCCCGATCCGCACGAACGGCAAAGATTACGACCCGCGCGTGTCGTGCCTGCCCTCGCTCTACGGCGAGAAGATCGTCATGCGCATCCTGGACAAGTCCTCGGTCCTGCTGGGCCTGAACAAGCTGGGGTTCACCCCCGAGATGCAGGCGCAACCGAGTGGTTCGACGATCCAGCCCAACGGCATGTTCCTGGCGACCGGGCCGACCGGCGCGGGCAAGACGACCACGCTGTATTCGGTCCTGCACAAGGTCAACTCGATCGAGAAGAACATCATCACGGTCGAGAACCCGATAGAGTACCAGGCCTGAGCGGCATCACCCAGGTCGGCGTCAACGAGAAGGCCGGCCTGCACTGGCACCGCCCTGCGCTCGTTCCTGCGCCAGGACCCGGACATCATCATGGTCGGCGAGATCCGCGACCTGGAAACGGCGGAGATCGCCAGTGGAGGCGTCGCTGACGGGCCACCTGGTTCTTTCCACGCTGCACACCAACGACGCGCCGTCGGCCACCATCCGCCTCGCGGACATGGGCGTCGAACCGTTCCTGGTTTCGGCGACCGTGATCGGCATCCTGGCCCAGCGGCTCGGGCGCCGCATCTGCTCGAACTGCCGGGAGCCGTACAAGGTTAGGGCGGAGGATCTGCGCCGCTTCGGGTTCGTGCCCGAGCACCCGGACCAGGAGGTGACCCTGTTCAAGGGCGCGGCTGCGAGGTGTGCCGGCAAACGGGCTTCAAAGGGCGCATCGGGATCTACGAGCTTATGCGCTTCAACGAGGAGATCGCGGAGCTTGTGGTGCGCCGCGCGCCGCTCGCGGACATCAAAAACGCGGCCAAGGCGAACGGCATGAAGGAGGCGCGAGGACGGCCTGCAAAAGGTCCTGGAGGGCGTGACCACGCCCGAGGAGGTCCGGCGCGTCGTCTTCACCGCCGGTTACTAACCTGTCCCCGCCCCTCCCCTGCGAGGGGAGGGGAGAATCCCGTTCCCGCCCCTCCCTGGCAAGGAGGGGGGTAAGGTCAAGAAAGGGCAACCTGATTCAATGGCAACCCAAGTCCCCGTTCCCGGCATGCCCGCGCCGGGCGAAGAGCCCCGTGCAGCCCCGCCCGGCGAGCCGGCCCCGCGTTCTGGAAGATACGCATATCGATGAGCTTTTGCAGTCTCATCGTTTCCAAAGGCGCGTCCGACCTGCACCTGGCGGTCGGCCTGCCGCCGGTGATCCGCGTGGACGGCAAGCTGATGCAGGCCAACTACGAGCAGTTCACCCCGCAGACGTCGCAGCGGATGATCTACGACATCCTCACCGACGAGCAGATCCAGAAGTTCGAGTCGACATTCGAGTCCTGGACTTCGTACGCGCTGGGGCGCACCGCCCGGTTCCGCGTCAACGTGTTCCGCGACAAGGGCACGGTCGCGGGGGCGTTCCGGATCATCCCCACCAAGATCCCGACCATCCAGGACCTGGGGCTTCCGCGGTCATCGAGAAGATGACCCACGTCCCGCGCGGCCTGATCCTGGTGACCGGCCCGACGGGCTCGGGCAAGTCGACGACCCTGGCGGCCATGATCAACGCCATCAACCTCAACCGGTCGGAGCACATCATCACGATCGAGGACCCGATCGAGTACCTGCACCAGCACAAGATGTCGGTGATCAACCAGCGCGAGTTCGGCCAGGACACCAAATCGTTCCCCGCCGCCCTGCGCGCCGCCCTGCGCGAAGACCCCGACGTCATCCTGGTCGGCGAGATGCGTGACCTGGAAACCATGACGATGGCCGTCTCGTCGGCGGAAACGGGCCACCTCGTCTTCGCCACGCTGCACACCAATTCGGCCTCCTCGACGGTCGAGCGTATCGTCGACTCGTACCCGCCGGGCCAGCAGGAGCAGATCCGCCTGCAGCTTTCCAACAACCTGCAGGCCGTCATCTGCCAGCAACGCCTGATCCCCAAGAACAACCAGCCGGGCCGCATCGCCGCCCAGGAGGTCATGATCGCCACGCCCGCCATCCGCAACCTGATCCGCGAGGCCAAGGCGCACCAGATCACGTCGATGATCCAGACGTCGGCCAACGTCGGCATGCAGACCATGGACCAGTGCCTGCGCGACCTGTACATGAAGGGGGTCATCGCGCGCGACATGGCCCTGGCCCGCGCGATGAACCGCACCGACCTGGAGAACATGATCATGCAGGCCGAGATGGCGGCGCAGGCCCCGAACGCCAACGACCCGCGCATCCGCCGGATGTAGGCGGCATGCCGCCGATCGCAGGAACAGGCAGAGAAGGGCGGGCCGTGCCGAACGGCCCGCCTTTGCGCGTATAAGGATCCGTATGGCCAGATTGCACAAAGCGCCGTCTTCACGTCCGTATCCCACCCTGCGGGCGCTCCTCGGCGGCCGCCGCGGAGGCGGCCGTTCCACCCGCGCCCCGTGGTTCTCCGGCTACCCGGCCCACACCCGCGCGGCCTGGGTTCGGTGCTCGAAAAAGAAGACCTGACCCCCGGCTCCCTGTTTGACCCGCCCGGGCCGTTGTGCTATAATCGGGGCCGACGACGCCTGCCGCCGGGGCGCGTTGCCAGAACCCGCGCCCCGCGCGCGTCTGCGAGGAGTGACGTTTCCATGAGCACAACGACACCGATCGACGATATCATCGCGCGCGAGATACTCGAGTCGCGCGGCAACCCCACCGTCGAAGTGGAGGTCTACCTCAAAAGCGGCATCTTCGGCCGCGCCGCCGTGCCGTCCGGCGCGTCCACCGGCGCGCACGAGGCGGTCGAGCTGCGCGACGGCGACAACAGCCGCTTCGGCGGCAAAGGCGTCCGCAAAGCGGTCGAGAACGTCAACGACCGGATCGCGCCGGAGCTGATCGAGATGGAGGCCGTTGAGCAGGTCGCCATCGACGAGCTCCTGATCGAGCTGGACGGTACCGAGAACAAGGCCAAGCTCGGCGCCAACGCGATCCTGGGCGTGTCGCTCGCCGTCGCCAAGGCGGCCTCGCAGGCGGTCGGCCTGCCGCTGTACCGCTACATCGGGGGGACCTCGGCGCTGCAGCTGCCGGTCCCGATGATGAACATCCTGAACGGCGGCAAGCACGCCGACTCGAACGTGGACTTCCAGGAGTTCATGGTGATGCCCGTGGGCGCTTCGTCGTTCTCCGAAGCCCTGCAGATGGGCACCGAGGTGTTCCACGCGTTGCGCGGCGTCCTCAAGGCGCAGGGCCTGAACACGGCGGTGGGCGACGAAGGCGGCTTCGCCCCCAACCTGCCCAACACGCAGGCGGCCCTGGACGCCATCCTGCAGGCCGTGGAGGAGGCGGGCTTCCGGGCCGGGGAGCAGATCATGATCGCGATGGACGCCGCCGCCACCGAGCTGTATGAGGGCGGCAGGTACGTGTTCCGGGGCGAGGGGATCACCCGCACGGGTGAGCAGATGGTGCAGTTCTGGTCGGACCTGGCGCGGCAGTACCCGATCATCAGCCTGGAAGACGGCCTGGCCGAGGACGACTGGGAAACCTGGAAGGCGCTGACCCGGGCGATGGGGGACCGGGTGCAGCTCGTCGGCGACGACCTGTTCGTCACCAACACCGAGCGGCTCGGGCGCGGCATCCGGGAGCGGGCGGGCAACGCCATCCTGGTCAAGGTGAACCAGATCGGGACCCTGACCGAGACGCTGGCGGCCATCGAGATGGCCAAGCGCGCCGGCTTCACGGCGATCATCTCGCACCGCTCGGGCGAGACCGAGGACGCGACCATCGCCGACATCGCCGTGGCCACCAACGCCGGGCAGATCAAGACGGGCGCGCCGTCCCGCAGCGACCGCGTCGCCAAGTACAACCAGCTCCTGCGCATCGAGGAGGAGCTGGGCGACACCGCCATCTTCGAGGGCGTCCAGTCGTTCTACAACATCCGCGGGCAGCTTGCGGGTGGCTCTTAGACCGGGCGTATGCCATGAACGGGATCACCCCAAGCAATGCCGGGCCGGTGCGGACACGGCAGTCCCGCTCGAGCGCGAAGCTGCTCGCGGCGCTGACAGCCCTTCTGCTGGCTCCACCTTCCCCGGAACGAGCGGCGGGCGCCGACGGGGTCCGGCTGACCAATGCCGCGCAGCGCCCGTACGGCGCGCGCGTAACGCTCGTCACGACCAAAGGGGGCAGCCGGGACCCGAACACCCCGCCCGAGGCGACGTTCGACAGCGACGTCCACACGCGCTGCGTCGTGCGGGGCGCGCCGCCGTACACCTTCACGATCGATCTGCCGTTCCGCGTGCCGGTGAGCCGCCTGGCCTTCGCCCATTCGGATTACGCGTCGGAGAGGGCGCCCAAAGACATCGAGATCGCGCTGGACGACGGCGCCGTGCTCCGCCACACCCTCGAACTGAAGCGCCCGGCGGGGCGGAAGCCGGCCTGGCAGGAGGTAGCGGTCGGCAAGGAAGCCAAAACGATCAAGGTCACCGTTCTCTCCGACCACGAGCCCAGCGACCGGGTGAACTGGGGCGGTCTGGCGGAGATAGCGGTCTTGACCCCCGTCGCTCTGGACGAGAAGTTCGCGGTCCCCGGTCACGATGCCGCCGCGCCGACGTTCGTCCACGTGCCGCCGCTCGATAGCGCGGGGGCGGCGCGCGTCCACCTGCCGCCGGTGGCGCCGGCGGGCGAGCATCCCCGCCTGCTCCTGACCAGGCAGGAGGTGGCGCAGCTGCGCGCCGATCTGCCGAAGACCGAACGCGGCAGGCAGGCCTTTGCCGCGCTGATCCGGGTGGCCGACGCCGCGCTGGCCGGTCCCGTGGACTTCCCCGATCCGGAGGGCCCGCCAGCCCAGATGACGGACCGCGGCGACGCGGTCGCCAAGCGGCACGACCGCCTGGCCCTGGACGCCGGCACGCTGGGAATCGCCCACGCGCTGACCGGCGACGCGAAGTACGCGCGGCGGGCGGCACAGACCCTGCTGGGCTACGCCCAGCGCTATGCGGCCTACCCGGAGCACAAGGGGGTCAACCGCTCCGACACGGGCAAGGTGATGGGCCAGCGCCTTTCCGAGGCGATGTGGCTGATCCCGCTCCTCCTGGCTTACGACTACATCCACGACAGCGGCGTCCTCACAGCGGCGGATCGCGAGCGCATCGAGGGGCGGCTGCTGCGCCCGCTATCGCCTTTATCCGCCGCAAAGAGCCCGCCGCCGAGGCCGCCGAACGCGAGCGGAAGGGCAAGGACTGGCGCACGGCGCCGCCCGGCGCCGGAAGTGGCAAAGCCGTGGGCAACTGGCTGAACTACTACAACGCCGCCACCATGATGGCCGGCGCGGTGATGGGCGACCGCGACATGGTGGACCTGGCCGCGGCGGACTTCCGCGGCCTGCTGGCGCAGGGCATCGGCTCGGACGGCATGTGGGGGGAGGGCGCCATCGGCTACCAGTTCTTCGCCCTAACGGCCATGGTCACGGGGCTGGAGGCCGCCGCGCGGCAGGGCGTCGACCTGTGGGGCTTCGCCGACAGCCGCCTGAAGATGCTGTTCGATTCGCCGCTGCGCTACGCGTACCCCGACGGCAGCGCACCCGGGATCAACGACTCGGGCCGGGTCCGGTTCGGCGACTGGTCCACGATGGTCTACGACTACGCGTACCTGCGCTACCGCGACCCCCGCTACGCCTTCCTGGTCAACCAATCCCCCCGGCAGAGTCGCACATGAGCCCGGCGGTCTACCCCCGACGCGCGCGTGTACGAGCCGCTGCCGGAGCCCCCCGCCGCCCGCTACCCCAGCACCGTCTTCGGGAGTCTGGGATACGCCATCCTGCGCGGCGATAACGCCTACGCGCTGCTGGACTACGGCCCGCACGGCGGCGTCCACGGCCACTACGATAAGCTCAACCTGATCCTCTTCGCGCGGGGCGACGGCGGGAAGGGGACGAGGTCGGCGGCGAGCCGGTCTTCCACCGCTACGAGGACCCGCTGCACGGCACGTGGACCAAGCACACCGTCGCCCACAACACGCTGGCGGTCGACGGCTCGTCGCAGAACGCGGCCGAGGGCAAGCTCCTCGTCTTCGAGGACACCCCGGCGGTGAAGCTGATGCGCGGCGAGGCCGCGGGGCCCACCGGCGTGCTGCTCGACCGGACCGTCGTGGTCACGCCGGACGCCGTCCTCGACCCCTGTACCACGGGCGCAGCGCGACGCGCCACACCTGGGACCGGACGTTTCGCTACGCCGGCCCTTTGATCGGCTTTACCGCCGGCGCCGCGGGCCGGCCGCTCGGCGAGCGCGACGGTTACCAGCACCTTCAGGCGGCGGAACGCCGCCCCGCCGGGCAGACGTGGCAGGCGGCATGGCAGACGGGGGTCGGCCGGCTCCGCGTCACGCTCGCCGGCGCGCCGGGTCAGCAGGTGATCCCGGCCACGGGCCCGGACCGGGAGCAGATGGCGCTGGCGCGGCAGGAAGGGGAGCGGGCCGACTTCGCCGCCGTGCTCGCGATGGAGGCCTGGCGCAACCCGGTGGAGTCCGCGCGCCTCGTCCCCACGGGCGATGCCGACACCACAGGCTTCGAGATGACGCAAAAGAACGGCGCCCTGACCCGGGTGATCGTCGCCCACGGCGCGGGGCCGTGGCAGGCCATGGGCTGGCGCAGCGACGCGCGCGTGCTCTACGTGCGCCAGCACGGCCGGGAACTGCGCGTGCTGCTCGGTGGCGGCACCTTCGCCCGGGCGGACGCCGCCGAGATCCACCAGACGGCGCCGGGCAACTACTACGCCGAGCGCCGGGGCGCCAAATTGGAGGTGGTTTCCGCGTGGACGAAGCGCCAGCCCTAACCCGCGCGCCCGGCAAGATTCGGGGAGGAAGGCGGGGGGGCGGGGACGAGCAGCGGGGCGGCCGCCGCGCCCAGCAGCGGCAGGCCGGCAGCCAGGGCGGGCACCAGGGCGAACCTGCGGTTAAAGTGTCGGACGTTGTTCGGTCGCATTGTTTTCTTTCCTCCAGGAATCGGGTTCCTCTTTTTTCGCCCCGGCTCGGCGCAGCGCGTCGGCGACGGCGGTGTGTCCCCCCTGCTCCGCCATCTGGAGCGCGGTCTTGCCGTCTTGGGTGCGCGCCTTCACATCCGCGCCCCGCTCCAGCAGCAGCCGGACGACGTCGGCGTGGCCGAGATGGGCGGCCATCATCAAGGCGGTGCCGCCCTTGCGTCCGCGCGCATTGACGTCGGCGCCACGGGTCAGCAGGCGGCGGACGACCTCGGCGTTGCCGCTGAAGGCGGCGCGTGCCAGGGCGGTCATGCCGTCCCCCATCCTTTCCTCCGGCGCTTCTTTTAGTGCTGCCACGAGGCGCTGCGCCTCCTCCAAAGACAGATGTCTGCCCGGATCTGGGGCGTAGTACAGGTACAGCACCGCCGGATGTACGTCGTCGTACAACGGCATCCGTCCCAGCCGCTCCAGCAGTGCCCGCGCCCCTTTTGCGTCTGCGGCGCTTCCGCACATCCGGACGGGTGCGGCCGCGAGCACCCCCAGTATGCACACGGCCTCCTCGGGCGCAGGCCCGTCCCGCCGGCGCGCCTGTGCCACCTGAACGGGGTCGGCCTCCTGCAGGTCTGCCTGCCGCATCCGCTCCCGGTAGCGCGCCTCGGCCACATGCAGCAGATCCACTCCGCTCCAGTACTTTCCCTGCGGCGCCACGAAGCCCTCCAGCAGCTCCCCGGACGCCAGCGCCTGGCAGAGTCGCCGCAGCACTCTCTGCCGCCCCGTGGGCGTGGCAAACTCCGCCTCGCGCATCACGTCGTCCAGCAGGGGCAGGTAGCGGCAGGCGGGCAGGACGAAGACCATCTCTACCAGCCGCACGCGCTTCGCCTCCGGATTCAGGAAGATGCCCGCGGCAACGAAGCCGCCCAACATCGTCACGACCAGGCCCACGGGTATCCAGTCCTCTGCGTCTCCCTTCCATTGGGTGCCGTCGCCGCGGGAGAAGGAACTGCTGCCCCCGCCGCCGAAGCCCCCGCCGCCCATGCCACCGCCGCCTCCTCCTCCTCCGCCCCCACCGCCGCCACCCGGGGCAGCAGTCACCAGAAACGCGGCCATGAGCATGGTCAGGAGAAAACAGCGATGAAGGACACTCCCTTGTACACGCAGCACACGCACGGGGCACGCTCCTTTCTCCTACTTGCTAAAGCAAGAGGAAAACGCTCCCACAAACGGTCCAGAAAGATATCTCGAAGCGACCTTTCGTAAAAACCGGCGACAATGACACACTCCAGAAACTGCATTGGCATCTTGGGCAACGCCCAAGTGTGGAAACGTCAAATCAGGACTCCTGCTACCCCATTGGGCGAGTTTCAATCTACGCGTTCGTGGACCCCTCCCCGCTCCTTGGGAAAGGCTCTTTACTGCCGTTATTTCTCTTCAGCGATGGAAATGTTCAGCGATGGAAATGCCGTCCTAATCCTCCGGCGGGGGCAGGATTCCTGCCTCCCTGACACGGGCCGCTACGCCGCAGCCGCCCGTTTGCGCAGGGGCCGCTGCTGCCCTCGGCGCAGGGGCCCCTGCGGCGGTCGGCTCATGGGCTGCCACCGGGCCTCCAGGCGCCGCGTCAGCAACGTCAGCGGCAGCGTCATGCACAGGTAGATCAGCGCCACCGCCAGGTAGATCGTTGTGGCCGAGCCAGCCACCGGGGCCCTCTCGCTGCCGCGCAACATCAGCTCCGCCACGGCTACGACGGAGACCAGCGACGAATCTTTCAGCAGCGCCACCGCCTCGTTGGTCAGCGGCGGCAGGACCCGGCGCAGCGTCTGTGGCAGGACGACCCAGCGCATTGCCTGCCCGTAGGTCATTCCCACGGACTCGGCTGCCTCCATCTGGCCCACATCGATGCTCTGGATGCCTGCCCGGAAGATCTCGGAAACATAGGCAGCCGCGTTCAAGGACAGGGCCGCCACCCCTGCCCAGAAGGCCGTAAGGGGCAGCCCCACCTCCGGCGCGCCCAGGACGAAGTAGATCACGAAGATCTGCATCAGCAGCGGCGAGCCGCCAACCAACACCACATACCACATCGCCACAACACACACCGATGCACACCCGCAAAGCCGCAGAAGGGCGAAC
>JAUJNC010000129.1 GCA_030446525.1 Armatimonadaceae bacterium | reverse complement strand
TGGACGCGCTGCGCCGCACCAGCCGCACCGGCGGCAAGTGACGTTTGGAGGACATGCGCCACCGCCCCGCGGGGGGCCGGCTACGTTTAGGAAGGACGACAGCCAGTGGAGAACGAGCTTTTCGGGAGTGAACCCGCCAAGGGCGGGAACGGAAGCAGCAAGCCCTCGGCGACGCGCGCCGCCCGGGCGAGGGCGGCCAGGGCCGCCGATCCCCAGGCCCGGAGGGCGCCCGGGGCGGACCCGGAGCCCATAACCGACCCGTTCGCCGACGATGCGGGGGGGAACGTCGTGACGGCGGCGGAGTCGTCGTCCGAGCCGTCCGGGGGGGCGCCGCTGATGGCCGCCCCGACCTCGCCCGCCGCGACGGCCCCGCCGCCGCTGCCGCCGCGGGTCGAGGCGGAGTCGGCGGGCGAGCCCAACATCTTCGCCGGCGACGGCCTGCGCGTCGAGCGCCGCTACACCAGGCCGGGCGAGGCCGTCTACGGCACGGTCGAGTGGGAGCGCCGCACCGCCGCCATCACCGGCGAGCGCGGCGAGGTCGTCTTCGAGCAGAAAGACTGCGAGATCCCCAAATCCTGGTCGCAGCTTGCCACCAACGTCGTCGTCTCCAAGTACTTCCGCGGCAAGATCGGCAGCCCGCATCGCGAACACTCCGTCCGGCAGCTCGTCTCGCGCGTGGCCGACACCATCGGGAAGTGGGGCAGGCAGGGCGGCTACTTCGCCAGCGACGAGGACGCCGACGCGTTCCGCGACGAGCTCGCCTATCTGCTCCTGCACCAGCACATGGCGTTCAACTCCCCCGTCTGGTTCAACCTCGGCGTGCCCGGTGAACGGCCGCAGGTCTCGGCGTGTTTCATCAACTCTGTCGAGGACACCATGGAAAGCATCCTGACCCTGGCCAAGACCGAGGGGATGCTCTTCAAATGGGGCAGCGGCACGGGCACCAACTTGTCCGTCCTGCGCTCGTCGCGCGAGGGGCTCAAGGGCGGCGGCACGGCGTCGGGGCCGGTATCTTTCATGCGCGGCTTCGACGCCTTCGCGGGCGCCATCAAATCGGGCGGCAAGACCCGGCGCGCGGCAAAGATGGTCATCCTCAACTCCAACCACCCCGACGTCGAGGAGTTCATCGAGTGCAAGGCGGACGCCGAGAAAAAGGCGCACGCGCTGATCGAGGCCGGGTACAGCGGGGCCTTCAACGTTTCCGGCGGCGCGTACGACTCCGTCTTCTTCCAGAACGCCAACCACTCGGTGCGCGCCACCGACGACTTCATGCGCGCCGTGGAGCTCGAGCGCGACTGGACCACGTGCAACGTGCTGAGCGGCGACGCGGACCGCACCTACCGCGCCCGCGACCTGATGCACAAGATCGCCGAGGCCGCCTGGGTCTGCGGCGATCCGGGCATGCAGTTCGACACCACGATCAACCGCTGGCACACCTGCCCGAACACCAGTAGAATCAATGCCAGTAATCCGTGCAGCGAGTACATGTTCCTTGATGATAGCGCTTGCAACCTGGCGTCACTTAATCTCATGCGCTTCCGGACGGCGCGCGGCGAGTTCGACGCCGAGGCGTTCCAGCACGCGGTGCGGGTCACCATCACGGCGCAGGAGATCCTGGTCGGCAACGCGTCGTACCCGACCGACAAGATCACGGTCAACTCGCACGATTACCGGCCGCTGGGCCTGGGCTACGCCAACCTGGGCGCGCTCCTGATGGCCCGCGGGCTGCCCTACGACTCGGACGAGGGCCGCGCCTACGCCGCCGTGATCACGGCGATCCTGTCGGGCGAGGGGTACCACCAGAGCGCGAAGATGGCGGGGCGGGTCGGGACGTTCGCGGGCTACGAGCGCAACCGGCAGCCGTTCCTGCGCGTGATGCAGATGCACCGCGACCACGTCGAGGCGATCGACGAAGAGCTGGTCCCCGGCGACATGATGGCGGCGGCGCGCTCGTGCTGGGATAACACACTCAAGATCGGTCAGACAAATGGATACCGCAACGCGCAAATCAGTGTGCTCGCGCCGACGGGAACCATCGGCTTTATGATGGATTGCGACACCACGGGCATCGAGCCCGACATCGCCATCGTGAAGTACAAGAGCCTGGTAGGCGGCGGCCTGTTCAAGATCGTCAACCAGACCGTCCCGGAGGCCCTGGAGCGGCTGGGCTACTCGGCGTCCGAGCGCAAGGCGATCCTGGGTTATATCGAGGAGAACGACACCATCGAGGGCGCGCCGGGCCTCGCTCCGGAGCACCTGCCGGTCTTCGACTGCGCCTTCCGGGCGGTGAACGGCACGCGCACGATCCACTACATGGGCCACGTTAAGATGATTGCCGCCGTCCAGCCATTCCTATCGGGGGCAGTGTCCAAAACGGTCAACATGCCGCACGACGCGAGGCCGGAGGAGATCGCCGAAGCCTACATGCAGGCCTGGAAGCTGGGCGTCAAGGCGCTGGCGATCTACCGGGATGGCTCGAAGAAGACGCAGCCGCTTTCGACCGGGGCGGGCGGCGAGCAGGGGGCCAAGGCCGAGGTGCGGCCGTTCCGGCGCAAGCTGCCCGACGAGCGGCAGTCGCTGACCCACAAGTTCAGCGTCGGCGGCCACGAGGGCTACCTGACGGTCGGCCTGTACCCGGAAGGCGCGCCGGGCGAGATCTTCATCGTGATGAGCAAGGAGGGGTCGGTCGTCTCGGGACTGATGGACTCGTTCGCCACCTCGATCTCGCTGGCCCTGCAGTACGGCGTGCCGCTCAAGACCCTGGTCGAGAAGTTCATGCACACCCGCTTCGAGCCGTCGGGCTTCACGGGCAACCCGGACATCCCGATGGCCAAGTCCATCATGGACTACCTGTTCCGGTACCTGGCCCTCAAGTTCCTCCCGCCGGACGAGCGGGCCAACGTCGGCCTGATCGCCGACCAGCAGGACATGTACGACAACGACAACCTGGACATGCTGTCGCAGCCCAGGGCGTCCGCGCCGGCGCCGGGGGCGGCGGGTCCGGCCGGCGCGCCGGGCTCCCCCGCGTCCGGCGAGACGCGCGCCTCCGCCGCCGAGCGCCAGGTCTTCGTCACCCAGGCCGATGCCCCGCCCTGCCCCGACTGCGGGGGCATCACCAGCCGCAACGGCGCCTGCTACCGCTGCTCCAACTGCGGGACCAGCATCGGCTGCTCGTAAAAGGGGCGGCTGAGCAACTTACGACAAAAGACCGGGGCAACAGCTCCGGTCTCCATCTTTAGAAGCGCTTTCATCGTCTGTGCACGGACGTACAGGCGGTTAAACAACGAACGCGGAGGGATTCCTTGGCCGGGCTCCTCCGCGTTCGATAGCACCCGGGCTTTGGCCCAGGGACAGCGCGACCAATGCGAGGCGCCGGTCGCTGCTGCCCCTTATTATAGTAGTGCGCCTCTGAAAAGTAAAGTAGAACTTGTGTTCACTTTTTGGAGGAGTTAACAACATGAACTTTCTACACTGGGAGTTCGATGCCTCTGCAAACACCATTGTCGTAGTGACGCTCGACAAGCAAGCTAACGTCCGCCTACTCGACTCGCACAACTTCATGAACTACCATAGTGAAGGCGATCGTACCGGGCACTCGCCTCAGCCGACGAGGCTAGGATCTCCAGGGAAGGATGTCCGTACCAGTACCCAGTCTGGGCGGGTACGTCAGAGCACCTCAAACGGCATCAAACCTGTTCACAAGACGAGGCCATGAGCGATACAACGTCGACGGGTTCGGGCGATCAACAGTTCTCTGCGGATACCCCGATCCAAACGCGCGATGAAGATCTGCTGGGGCGGCGGCGTTTCGCCGAGCGGATGGCCGAGGCTATTCGAAGACGTACGGGTAAAGAGAGCTTCGTCATCGCCCTCAACGGGCCGTGGGGTGGCGGTAAGACCTCCATCAAGAACATGGTCATCGACGCGCTCCGCCAAGGTCCCGATCGCTGTCCGCACGTTGTGGAGTTCGAGCCGTGGTTGTGGAACAGCCAAGAGGGGCTAACGGCCGCCTTCTTCCAGGAGGTGGGTGGTACGCTCCAGCGTGGAGACAAAACCTCGGACGCCAAGGAGCGCGCCGCCAAGTGGAAGCAGTACAGCTCTTACTTCACCGCTGGCTCTGGTGCGCTGAAAGCGATCGGTCTGGTAGTGACCGCCGCGGGCGGCGGGCCTCTCGTCGGGGTGCCTATAAACATAATCGCCGACAGGGTAAAGGAAGCTGGTGAGGCAGCAAAGCACGGGGCGGAGGTCCTGACGGCTCAGGCAGAGGCGTCGGCACAGAGCTTGACGGAACTGCGCACCCAACTGCGCAAAGACTTAGCGGAGCTTGACCGTACGATCCTGGTGGTCCTGGACGACGTGGACCGCCTTTCTGCCGATGAAGTAGCCCTGCTGTTCCAGCTCATCAAGGCGAACGCCAACTTCCCGAACCTCGTGTACCTCGTCCTCTTCCAACGGGACAACGTGGAAAGGGCTCTGGCGAAGGTGGCCCCAAACTCGGGTAGGGAGTTCCTGGAAAAGATCGTCCAGGTCAGCTTCGACGTTCCCGCAGTCGAGGGTGGCCGCCTGCTCGAAATCCTCGACGGCGAGCTGAAAGCGGCGTTGGGAGCGGGGGTGTATCGGCTTTTCGATGAGCGCCGCTGGCACGGCATCGTGGCCCGGGGCGTAGGCTCCTACTTCCGGACACTCCGGGACGTGCGCCGGTTCATCAACAGCCTCTCGTTCCAGGTTGATCTATTCTATGATGGTGACAACTTCGAGGCCAACCCCGTCGACCTCATCCTGCTCGAGGTGCTCCGGGTTTTCGAGCCGGACGTCTACCGCGAACTGCCGTCGCTCAAAGACGTGCTCCTGACGGAACATTCAACGTTTTCGGACGATGACCCCGACGACAAAGAAGAACGCGAGCGGGTGAATGCCCTGGTAGGGCGAACAGCCGTGGAACGCCAAGCTGGTCTCCGCGAAGTGTTGCAGGAGCTGTTCCCCGCCGCAGTATGGGTTCTCGTGGAGAACAACTCGATTTCCAACCCGCGTGCAATGAGAAACGCCTTGCGCACGCTTCGTGTCTGCCACCGAGACAACTTCGACCGCTACTTCCAACTGGCGGTTCCGCAACGTGATCTTTCACAGGCTGAGTTGTCACAGGTACTGGCATCGGGGAACAAACTCGAAGAGCTGGGTGCTCACTTGCGCGGCTGGCTGGAACGGGATCTGCTGGAAGTAGGTCTGAACCGCCTGGCTGTAGCTATGGAGCGCCAAGAACAGAATCACGTGCCACAGCTCATCACGGCCTTACTTGATGTTGACTGCGACTTGGTCGGCGTCTCCTCGCCGGAGTTGACCTGGTTTAAGCTCGAAGAGGCCGTTGCCGAAGCGACCGAGCAATTCTTGCGACGTGAGGGGAGCGCCACCGAACATAGCCGGGTGTTGAAGCAGGTCATACGCGACACGAGCGGCCTCTACCTGCCGGTGCACTTGCTCTATAGACACGACCAGAGCCGGAGACCCCGCATGGACCTCCTGTCTGACGCTGACCTGAAAGAGGCACAACAGCTCTGTGTAGAGAAGGTTCGGGCTGCAGCTAGAGATGGCTCTCTCCAGGCCCACCCGAAGAGGATGCTGCTCCTCGTACGGTGGCGAGACTGGGGTGCGCCGGAGGAGTCGAGTCATTGGGTGCAAAGCCGTATGGAGTCTGATGACGGGCTGCTGTCTTTGCTGACGGGTTTCGTATCCGTCATCAGCAGAGACAGCCCCGACGATGGCCGCCTGTCAGTTCCTCATCCACAGTTTCAGCTTGATACCCTTGAGCGTTTTGTTCCCGCGGATGCGTTCAGGGACCGGGTCGGAAGTTTAACGAGCAAAAGTCTGTCGGAGGACCAGCAGAAAGCCCTGAGCGTTTTCCAAGAGGCACTGGAGGCGCGGCGATCCAGACCGTGGCAGCGGGGTCGCGGCGCCACAGGGCCGGGGGGCGGTCCGCGCCGTGCGCGAGAGGGAGAATCGAATGAACGATACTGGTAGTGATGCGCAAAACGCTTCTGGACGACGCACGGATGATTCCTCACCAATCGTTTTCGCTGCACAGCGACACGCTTGTTCGTGAGAATGCCCTGCACCACCCCTACCGAATTGCGAATTTCCTCTGCATTAGTCGTAATCGCTGTGTAGATGAGAGTTGTCTTCGCACCTTTTTTTTTTTTGTGGCCGGCACGGTCTGGGCTCCGAGGAGGTTGCACTTGGCGAGCCGGTTGAGGCTGTACCGCCGGAGGGGAGTGGAGGGTAATCGCGTCGCCATGCCTGCCCAGCGCAATACGCTCTTCGTGGCCTTGAGAACTGGCCCCTGACCATGCGCCCGTCGTATTCCGAGAGGAACAGCCACCTCGTCCTCGCCGGAACGCAGCCCCGCCGCGATCTTCTCGAACACGCAGTCATCGTCCACCGCCTCAACGAGTTCGGCGCTGACTGGCAACGTGCGGGGCTCCTTCCCGTTCCGGATGGTAAGCTGTCGCTCCCTGGGTCGCCAGTCCGCGAGCTTCGTCAAGTTCATCACCTCACCGATGCGGCAGGCGGTGTCCAGGATATCACCAGGGATCACGGCGTACTGCGTCGCGGTGAACGCTCGCCGGAACTGGGGATGTAGCGCACGTCAGGGTTGTGGTTATTCGGGTTCCAGTAGTTGATCACGGCCTGAGCGCCTGCGCCCATCTGTCTACCGTCGGGCATGTACTGGCGGGCTTGGGGGCGTTGTGGACTCGTACCGGCGAGCGGTGAGTTGGGGATGGCGTCGTTTTTCGCACACCAGCGGCAGAAGGACTTCGACGGCCACGGCGTCGTGCCGCACGTCGCGCGGGCTTTTCCTGCTCCGCGGAACACGAGGTAGTGGTCGAGGCGGCGCTTGCCGAACTGGCCGAAGGAGACATGCTCCTCGTCGCACCAGTTAATCAGTTGCCGCAACCGCACGTCGCAGAAGCGGACCGTCTTCAGGGCTTTGACGCTCTGGAGATGGAGGATGAACTCGCGAACGCCTCAGACTAGGTGGGGAGGGGGAGAAAGTAAGGTGAATTTGATCCAACGCTATCTGATTCACCTTATTTTCTCTAACTGCTTCAGGTATAACAGCAGCTGTCAACAGCGTCAATGGCGACCGAAAGAAAACGCCCCGTACCAGTTATTGATACGAGGCGGCCTGGATTGGGTCGTACAGGACTCGAACCTGTGGCCCGCTGATTGGCGAAGTCACCACCACTAACTGAGCTAACGACCCGTGAAATGCCCGCGACAGCGGGGCGCATTTGGCATTATATCACGAGGTGGAAACACGTGCAAGGGCAACGGCTTTTCTGCTTGACAGGGGAACGCCCCAGTCTTTATAATGGCTGCCGGACAGGCCGATCGCGCAGGGAGGAGCAACAAGGTGAACAGGAATGGCAGCGGTGGCGTTGCGCTCGCGGCCCTTTTTGGGGGGGCTTGCCGCTTTTACAGGGCCGGCGGCGGCGCAGACCAGGGCATCCCCGCCCGTCCGATCAAGGCGCGTGCTTTTGCCGCAAGACGGCGGCACCGCCTTCAACGGCGAGGGATCTGGCGGTCCCCACGCCGGGTGCGGGCAGACGATGCTGACGGCGGAGCTATGCCGAGGGCCGGGAAACGGGCGGAAACTGCGGATCATCCCGGTGACGATCGCGCGATCTTCGCGTCGCCGAACCTCGGTGGCCGGCGTGACCGGGAACGTATATTTCGGGATCGGCGTGGGCGCCTACTTCCGCGCGCGTCCGGCGGCGGCGCGAGCGAGAGCAAGACGCGGCCCGGGGCTTATGATGGCGTGGCTACCAGTTCCCGAGTGCCTTCGTGGAAGCCAAGTACCATGTTACTGGTGGCGTCGCCGGCCCGCCACTCCAACGGGGTGGCGCTCCTGCTGGGCCGGCGGTTTTGATAAAGGACGAGGAGGCATGTGATTTGAAAAGCTGATGAGGCGCGTCGGTCCGGCTGCGGCGCTTTTGGGAGTCCGGCGTGGGGCCTCGGGGCGGCGCGGCCCGCGCCCAGCAGGCGCTCAAGCTTCTCGGCGGTCGTGGCGTCGGCGCGTATCTTCCCCGGCGACCAGGACGCGCGTGGTGCGGCGCGCGCGGATGCCACGTTCGTTCCGAGGGCGGAGTACACCTTCGAAACGCCGACAGGAACTACCTCCTCCAGGTGGGCATCGGCTACACGGAAAGGGACGAACTGTGATCTTTGCCGGTGACGGTGGTGTCGCAGGTTTTTCGCGATATCAATGCCACTGGCAGGGGCTACTATGTCAAGTGTGGGCTCGGGCCTTTATATGACACGACTGACCTGCCCGACACGAGCACAGACCAAGGGCTCATGGGGCGGTTTCGTCGCCGGCGGCCTGGATTCTACCAACAACCTGTTCGCCGAGGTGAAGTACCACGTCATCTCGCGCTACGACCGGCAAGAACGTCGACGGTCCCCACGGCGGTGGGGACGCGTTCTAGCCAGGGCCAGCAGGGGCACGCCGTACAAGAGGCAGGTGGCCGCGGCGACCACCGGAGTCGTTGACCAGCAGGGCTGCCGTGGTCGCCGCGGCGATCGCCCGCGGGCATCGGCGTCCGGGCGCCCTTCCGGGCGAAGGCGCGCCTCGGTCGCTCGGCCGGTCGCCGCAACAGCCACACGGCGGCAAAACCTCGGCCAAAAGCAGCGCCGCCCAGGGCTTGGCTTCAGCAGCCGGGCGCTCCAGGGCGGCCTTGCGCCTGGGCGATCTCGACGAGCGCGCCGCCGCCCTGCGCCCGCGCGGCCGCCACGGCCCGCCCGATGTGCGCGCGCCGACGGTAGTCCTGGGCCGCCTCCCACAAAACGAAGCCGGCGACCGCGGGTGGCGCAAAGCGCGTCGACGTGCTTGTTCTCGCCGCCGCGGCGACCGGGCGGCCGACGCCAGCGTCAGGCCGGCGAAGCCGGCAACGTCGCCAAAAGCCCGCCCAAGTCCGCGCCCAATCCGGGAGGCCGAGCACCCCGCGACGGCGATGCCGGCAAGCGCCACGGCCACCTTCTACCACCGTGAGCCAGCGCCCGGGCCGCCGACGAAGCCACGAGCGCCGATCCCAGCAGCGCGCCCGCCGCCTCGTTGCTGATGCCGTATGAAGCGCGCGGCCCCTGATCACCGAATAAGAAAAGGGCGACCGGCTCAGAAGCGGGGAACCGAGGAAGCCGTCGGCGGCGAGGACGAAGCGCCGTCGCGGCGCACACGGCGGTGACGACCAGCCGGGCCGGGAAGCGCAGGGTGAGCAGCGGCGGCGGCAGGCTGAGGACTGAGGCGAGGGCGTAGACCGCGAACGCAGCCCGCCCGGGCTTCGGGCGACAGCGCCGCCGCCAGGAGCGCCGCCGGCACGGACACCGCCCAGGCGCAAGGGCGGGCGAGGCGCTGACGCGTTCTGCGCGCCCGAGCGGGCTGAAAGCTGCGGGGCCAGGGCGAAGTAACGCGCCCGCCAGCGCCCAGGGCACGCCCACCTGCGAAGCCTTCTGTTCCCGCGCCTGCGCCGCCCACGCCGCCACGCGCCGCGCCAGATACGCCGTGATGTAGCTTCTCCCGTGGCTCGGTGGGTCGAGCAGTTCATGGCGCGGCCCACGCCGACCGCGCGCCGCCCCCGGCGGCAGATCGAACAGCGCCGCGACCGTGGCCGCGACGCTGCGTCGCGACCAGGCCGGGCGTGCGGCGCGCGGACGGCGACGTGAGCAGCGCCGCGCCGCCTACGCGCGGCCTTCCCCCGCCAGAGCAGGACGGGTCCGAGACGCTCCCGGCGCCGCCGCCCGGGGCCGACGGCCGCGGCGTGACCAGAAGAACGCGGTCCCGACGCCCGGGGCGGTCAGGGCGCCGAGGAGTTCGTCCAGGCGACGCCGGGTCGCGCCGCTGCTCGGTGGCGCGGCAGGGCGAACGCGGCGTACGCGTCGGCGCGGGCGAGGCCGTCGAACAGGACCGGCAAGACCGGCTGATCGCCGGCGGCCACCAGAGCGCGCCGCGCCGCCCGCGCCAGCACGAGCGGGTCGGTCGCCACCCCCCACGGCGACGAGGCGCGCCGCACCCGCCACGGCTCTCCCGTGGCGCCATCCGTCAGGCCGGCCACAACGCGCGCCCTCGCCGCCCAGCGCCACCACCCGCACGCCCGCCGCGCGCAGCGTCGCGCCGAGGCCCGGCTCTTCGGCGACGGGTCCTCAAGGCCCGGTGCCGAGAACGGCATTGGGCCAGGTCGCCTTCGCCGCGGGTCGGTATCACGCCGAGGGGCGTCGCTCGGGTCAGCCGGCGCAGCACGGGGTGTCTCAGCCGCCAATCCGCCAGGGACGCGCCGGGGGCCAGACCAGCACCGACCCGCCGCGCTGGCTCCAGCGGCGCGTTTGCCCGGCGGGCGCCAGCACGGCCAGAACTGCCGCCGCTGCCGCCAGCCCGCGCCGGCTCACCGTCGCGCCGCCGCCTCGTAGACGGCGTAGGTCGCCCTGATCATCCCGTCGAGGGGGAGCGGCGCTGCGGCGCGGCGCGGCCGGCCTGCCCCATCGCCCGGGCGCGGGCCGGGTCGCTCAGGAGGCCTTCGCCAGCGCGCGGCCAGCGCCGGGGTCGCGCGGCGCGACGAGCAGGCCCGTTCCGCCGTCCTGCACGACTCCGGCAGGTCGCCCACGCCCGTCGCCACGAGAGCGCATCCGACGCTGGCGCTTCCAGCGCCGCCAGGCCTTCTCCTCATCCCTTCGCGCGACGGCAGGCACAGCAGGTCGGCGGCTGCCAGGAGCGCCGGCGCGTCGTCGCGCCGGCCCAGCAGCGTCGCCCGTCCTCCAGCCCCAGAAAGGCGACCTGATAGGCGCAGGGTAGAGCAGCGGCCCGTCGCCTGCCGCTAGAAGTCCCCCGGGAGTGGGCGCCAGCGCGGCGGCTTCCAGGAAGTTCGCTACGTCCTTCTCCGGCGACATGGCGGGCCAGGACAGCGCCACCGGAGATCCCTCTCCAAACTCCAGCCTGGCGCGTCGTCCCCGCGGCCGGGCAGCGTCCTCGGCGTAGCGCGCCACATCCACGCCGTTGGGCACGACTACCAGACGCGCCGCATCGGGGATCAGGCCTTGCGCGCTGTAGGCGACTGCCCGCGCCACGGCGATGACCCGGCGGGCGCGCGAGCGTCGTGCGCAGGAGGGCGCGGACGGGCAGCCCGGGCGCGCGGGCGCCAGGTTGGGCGCAGGGTGACCACGAGGGCAGGCCCGATGCCAGTGACGCGGTGGTGAACAGCGGTGCGAGCCGCAGCCCGTGGCCGTGCAGCAGCGTCGCGCCCGCGCCTGGCCCACCGGCCCGCCGCCACCCCGCCTGCGCGGTCGCCGCCGCGCCCGGCGCGCCGTCCACCGCCAGCGCGCACCGTCGTCCTCGATCGGGGGGACGGCGCCGGCGAGCGCGGGAGCACGTCGGGGGGTGGCCAGCAGGGCGGAACCGGCCGACGCGGCCAGCAGGGCACCGGTTCCGCATCCCCGGCGGCGGGCGGAGCAGATGGGCGACGCGGGTGATGACGGTGCGGGTGGCATGGTGGCTGCCACCACTATACCGATCTCCGGCGTGCTGGTTAACCCGCCATCGGCGTAGCGCTGTGCCCTGCCAACATGCAAGGCGGTCTGCTGGTACGGCCGTGCTTTTTGTCCCGCCGATGTGGCTGAAGAGGCGCGGAATGGGTATCCTATAGCGTAGGCAAACAAAGTGTTCACAAGAAGGGAAACGACCCATGAAGTGGCCGGAAGACCGGCGGAAAAGTCGACATGATGGCGCACCAGCGGACGCGCCGATAAAGGCCTGCGACACTGGCCACTACGGGCGGCTCGTCTTCGCGATGGTGGCGCGTCACTTCCTTGACGAGGAGGAGCCTGGTCAACTACCTCCAGAAGGACAAAGACTCAGCGAGCAGCAGCCCGCGCCCTGGTCCAGCAGGTGGGGCGATTACAACCCGCCAGTGGCGCGAAAAGATCCTTCAGTACCAGGAAGGAGCAGGAGTTCCCGATCATCCCCAACCTGACGACCCGGACTCGGCAACGTGTACCGCGATCTGCAGTTCCTGACCATCGTCTACGAGCACATCTCCGAATACTACGAGCAGCAGCGTGCCAGCTAAACGTCTGCCCCGGCAGGTACGTTATCGCCAAGCGCGCCGCCCCTTGACGGGCGCGCGTGGCGCTGCTTCGTGCGGCGTTGACAGCGTCTTGGCCGCGGTGCTATCATTGGACCATGAACTTCGAGCTATTGAAGCGGCTTTGCGAGACGCCGGGCGTGTCCAGCCGGGAAGAGCCGATACGCGCGCTGGTCCTGGAGACGCTGCGGCCCCTCGTCGACAGCGTGTCGGTCGACGCGATGGGCAACGTGATCGGCGTGAAGCGGGGCGCGGGCGGGCCGCGCGTGATGGTCGCGGCGCACATGGACGAGATCGGCTTCCTGGTCAAGCACGTCGACGACCGGGGCTTCCTCCGGCTGCAGCCGGTGGGGGGCTTCGACCCGCGCGTGCTCCTGGCGCAGCGCGTCCACGTCCACGGGTTCGCCGGCGAGAGCCTGCTCGGCGCCCTGATGCCCGCCACCAAGCCCATCCACCTCTTGACGCCTGAAGAGCGGGAGAAGCCGGTCAAGCTCGATCAGCTCTTCGTGGACCTGGGCCTGCCCGGCGAGCGGGTGAAGGGCCTGGTGGAGGTGGGCGACCCGGTGACCCTGGCGCGCACGGCGGAGATCGTGGGCGATACGGTCGTCAGCAAATCCCTCGACAACCGCCTGAGCGTGTTCGTGATGCTCGAGGCGCTACGCGCCGTGGGGCAGCATGCCTGCGAGATCCTCGCGGTGGCGACGACGCAGGAAGAGGTCGGCCTGCGCGGCGCGATCCCGGCGGCCTACGCGCTCGAGCCCGACATCGGCATCGCGCTGGACGGCACGCTCGCCAACGACTTCCCCGGCCCGGAGGCCCACGAGCAGATCACCCGCCTCCACAACGGCACGGCGATCAAGATCATGGATTCGATGCTCCTGTCCCACCCCAAGCTCGTGCGTCACTTCCGCGACGTCGCCGAAAAGCACGGCATCCCGTATCAGCTGGAAGTCCTGCCGCTGGGCGGCACCGATGCCGGCGGCATCCAGCGCTCGCGCGGCGGCGTGCCCAGCTTCACCCTCTCCACCCCCCTGCGCTACGTGCACACCGTCAACGAGACGGCGTCCCTGGCCGATATCGACGCCTCGATCACCCTCCTGGCCCGCTATCTGGAAGAGGCCCACACCCGAAGTTATGGCCACGAAGACGTGCTCTGACGGCTCACGCGTGGGAAATAAGGAACGGCGGGAAAACCGCATCCGTAATTAATTTGGTCCTGGTCCCCGTCCTTGATCAAATCCGGCCCCAACTCTGGGGAGGAAAACCGGGAACCGTTCTCGCATTAAATGTATTGAGATGAAGTAAAAGGTCTTTGAGGCTGCGACGTCGGCAGCCCCCGGAACGCACCGCGCGGCGCGGGCCTAGGAACAGGGGGGAGACGAGATATGGGGAGCGCAACAGGCACGGTGGCGACGCCGCAGCGCGGCGCACGCGCCGCCCAACATACCAGCGACCGTATACAGGAAGAAAAGGCGCAGAACGCTGCGGCCAAGCCGGGCCGGGGCGGCATGGAAGTGCTGGCCGAGCCGGAGGTCTTGGGTCTGGTGGACGCGCAGGAGATGGCGCCCATCCCGATGTCACCGTCCCTGGACGACGAAAGCGAGCTGGTCTACGACGAGCTTTCCAAGGACGAGGAGACCCCCCCGGTCGAACTGGAGGACGGTGCAGACGGCGTCCATGAGGGGGAAACCCTCCAGATGTGGATGCGCCGGACCAAGAGCACGCGCCTTCTTTCCGCCGCGGAAGAAGTCGAGTTGGCAAACCGGGTCGCGCGCGGCGATCAGGGCGCCAAGGACATTTTGACCGAGGCGAACTTGCGCCTCGTGGTCTCCATCGCGCGGCGCTACTCCGTGCCCGGGATCGCGCTGGCGGACCTGATCCAGGAGGGCACCATCGGGCTGATCCGCGCCGTCGAGAAGTTCGATCCCACGCGCGGCTTCCGCTTCTCCACGTACGCGACCTGGTGGATCCGCCGCGCCATCGCGCGCGCGGTGATCAACCAGGGCCGCACCATCCGTATCCCCGTTTATGTGGCCGAGATGATCCACAAGGTGGTCAAGACCTCCGGCCTGCTGCGCCAGCAGCTCGCGCGCGAGCCCACGATCGAGGAGGTGAGCCGCGAGATGGCTCTCGCGCCCGACCGCGTGAACGAGATCATGCGCATCGCGATGGAGCCGCTGTCGCTGGAAACGCCGGTTGGGGACAAAGACTCGGCGCAGCTGGCGGACTTCATCCAGGCGCAGACCGGCGCGACACCCTCCGACGTCGCCCTGAACCTGATCCGGCGGGAGCAGCTCGACCAGGTGCTCGCCAAGCTGACCGACCGCGAGCGGGACGTGGTGCGGATGCGCTTCGGCCTGGACGACGGAAGCCCGCGCACCCTGGAAGAGGTGGGGCAGCACTTCCACGTCACGCGCGAGCGGGTGCGCCAGATCGAGCTGCGCGCGCTCAAAAAGCTGCGCCGCATGGGGCCGATGGAGCCCAAGAACTAGCGCCGGGCCATGAAAGTCTGGGTGACAGGGGCGGCGGGCTTCGTGGGTGGGCACCTGGTCCGGGCGCTCCTCGCGGCCGGGCACGCGGTCGTCGGGATGGCGCGCAAGACGCCGGCCCAGGACGAGGCCGTGCCCGGCGTGACGTATGTGACGGGGGACGTGACGGACGCCGCCACCCTGGCGCCGGACAAGCTAACTGGCTGCGACGCCGCGGTGCACCTGGTGGGCATCATCCAGGAGGTGCGCGGCAGGGGGCAGACGTTCGAGGCGGTACACGCGCAGGGCACCCGGAACGCCCTGGCAGCCGCGGCGGCGGCGGGGATCTCCAGCCGGTTCGTCTACCTGAGCGCCCTCGGCTCGGATCCCGACGCCGGATCCCGCTACTCCCGGACCAAGGCGCAGGCGGAGCAGGCGGTAAGGGCGTCTCCCCTCCCCCACACCATCTTCCGCCCGTCGATCATCCTCGGGCCGGACGGCGAGTTCCTCCGGCAGATGGAAGACCTGATCCGGAAGCCGCCGGGCGCGCCCTTCCCGCCGCCCTTCGTTCCGGTGCCGGGGGATGGCCGCAACCGGTTCCAGCCGGTCTACGTGGGCGACCTGACCGCCTGCATCGTGAAGTGCCTCGAGGATCCGGCCACGGTCCGCCAGACCTATGACATCGGCGGCGCCACGCAGGTGACGTTTGTCGCGCTGATCGAGGCCGTAGAGCGGCACATCGGGGTCAAGAAGCCGCTCCTGCATGTTCCCCTGCCGCCGATGTTCGGTCTGGCCTCGGTGCTGGAAGCGATCCTGCCGCGGCCGCCGATTACCACCGACCAGCCCTGAACCTGAAGCGGACAACATCTGCGACAACGGCCCGTCCGCGCCGCCTTCGGAATCGACCCGCTGCCCTTCGAGCAGGCTTGCCAGGGCGTACGCGGACGGCCTGACCCCGGGCACCCTCCGAGCGCCCTTCCGAACGGCGGGCACAGGTCAGGACTTCTCCCTGTTCAGGATCTTGTCCAGTCCCAGCGGGAACATGTCCGTGCCGCGCTCGTTCTCGGCGGCCAGGTGCGCCGGGCCGGCGTGGACACGGCCACGGTGTCGCCCTCCTTCTCCGCCCAGATCCTCCTGCACCGAGCCGGGCAGGAACGCCATCACTTCGTCGCCCCCACCGGTGTCCACGACGCCGGCACCGCGCGAGCCCGAGTACCAGAGCACCTGCCCGGCGCCATGCCGCCCTCCCGTTCTTGCCCCTCGCCTGCCCTCCCAGGCGCCGGCGGCAGGGGGCGGGATCGGCCTCCCCAGGTTGCGCGCCACGGCCTGGTCAGCGCTTCGTCCATGCGCCCGAAGATGCTGTCCCAGGTGTTGGCCCTGGGCGTGCCCCTCGCCCCGCTCCAGGCGGGCGGCGTTATCCTCGCCCAGGGCCGCCTCGCAGGCCCGCACGAACTCTTCGGGCGTGTGGGCGATGCGTGCCGCATCCGCGTAGTGCTCCACG
The DNA here is from genome assembly GCA_030446525.1 of Armatimonadaceae bacterium. The sequence continues at coordinate 5,506 of JAUJNC010000129.1, read as the reverse complement.
ATATCCTGGATCGGCGTCGACACCACCGGCCTGCGCGCGGCGAAGTATTCCAGCGTCTTGGTGGGCGACAGGTAGCGGGTGGCGTCCGAGAGCGCGAAGGGGATCAGCGCGACGTCGCACCCTTCAGGTAACCGGGCAGGCTCGTCGTAGGAGCGCTGCCCGGTGTAATGGATGTTGGGCCGCCTGAGCGCGTTTTCGTCCTCGGTGATCTTTTTCGGCAAGCGGGCCGACGAGGACGATGCTCCACTCGGGGTGCGCCTCGCTCAGGGCCTGGAGGTTGTCCCAGCCCATGCGCTCGTCGATCACGCCGTAGTAGAGCAGGAGCGGCGAGGCAGGTCCGCGATGTCGTCGGGCACCCTCGTCGAGGGATCGAGCGCGCGGCGGAAATGCCCGACGTCCACGCCGGAGTTGAACTGGTGGACGTTGGGGTGCTTGTCCTTGCGCGCCTGGTACATCGAGGGGCCGCCGGTGAAGACGACATCGGCCACGCGCATCAGCTCGGCCTCTTTGGCCCGGGTGTCCTCGGGCGCGCCCTTGAAGCTGGCGAGCTCGTCCATGCAGTCGTAGGCGATCGCCACCGGGTTGTAGCGCCGGTGTACGTTCACGGCCATCGGCGTGTAGAACCAGTGGACCAGGCCCCACCCGAGGCTGTCCATCAGGGTGTCGAGCAGGCGATCGCAGGCGGGGCCATTGATACTGTCCGCCTCGGCGTCTTTGGCGGGTCGCCCACGTGGGGATCAGCAGCGGGCGCGCCACGGTCAGGCTGTCGGAGACGCGGGTGGCCTGCATCCGCGGCTGGTTCTGGCTGTCGGGATCGTCCGGCAACGGCGCGGCGTCCTCCAGGAAGACTACCGGGTGGTACTTCGACAGCCGGCTCAGGATGTGCTGGGGCCGCTGCCACACGAAATCCCAGCAGGTGGCAGTGCACCAGGATGCCGTACTCGGGACGGCCACTTTCGGTATCGGTCATGGTATTTCCTCATGCGAAATAGGGCGCGCCAGCGGCGCCCCTATTTCCCTACTTCCTACGCCTTGTGCGCGGCGGCGACCTTGGCCCACTCGTCGGCGTGGTTGGTCGTGATGCCCGCCGCCTCCATCTGCTCGCGCACGCGCCTGGCCACCGACCGCTTGCGCTCGGCCCGGGCATCCTGGGCGAGGAGGCTGTTTACCATATCGGCGACGCGCTTGCCGGCGAGCAGCGAGTGGTCCGTGTTATAGTACTCCCAATCGCCGAACCGGCCGCCGTGTGGATGCCGTGGTCTTCGAGCCACACCTTGATCTGCTGCACGGTCGGCTTGCGATGCCCTCGTACACCACGTAGGCGACCGGCATGTCCACGACCGACGCGTGCAGCACGGCGTCGCCCGGCTGCTTGAGGCCGACGATCTCCAGGTCGGCGACCACGCGGTCGATCAGCCCCTGCTCGCCCAGCACGTCCTGCGGGCGCGGCTGGCCCTGGGCGTAGCTGATCTCGGCGGTATAGCCCGACGTCGCCGGGTGCGGCTTGCAGTAGGGGCTGGCGTTTCCCTGTACGAAGATCCGGTGGAAGATCGTGTCGTCCTCGGGATAATAGATCCAGTGCTTGTCGGTGCGGTTGTTCTCGATGCCGATGTTGACGCACTGATCGAGATCCAGCGCCGCGCGGCCAGGTCTTTGATCGACTGCGGCACCTTGTCGATGATGTTCACGAACTGCGGCAGCGACATGGTGTTGATCAGGGTCTCGAACGGGTACTCCTCGGCCCCGCCGTCCACCTCCACCACCCGGTCGCGCAGCCGCACGCGCGTCACTTTCTTTGTTGGTGAGCAGCCCCCGGTCGTCCAGACGCTCGACCAGCCCGTTGATGATGGCGTTGAAGCCGCCCCGGAGCGGGTAACCGAAGCGGCGTTGGGGCCCATGCTCTTTTGGGGATGTTGATGGCGCCGTCGATGATCTGCTCGACGGACGGCTGCGGAACGCGCCCGCCCAGCCAGACCGAGATGTCCTCGAGCGCCACGCCCTTCCACAGCTTCTGGTTATACGGCACGAGGAAATTGTTGGCGATGCCCTGGCCGAACGTGTTCATCCAGTCGCGGAAGTGCCTGGGCTTGTAGTTGTCGGGGTACTTCCAGGTACGCCTGGACCGCCCCAATATGTTCTCCTGCAGCACCTCGTCGGGCAGCCCGAACGCGTTTGCCCTGATAGGGGTACATCGTGAAGGTGTTCTTCGAGTAGATCCAGGCTTCGCGCTGCTGGTAGTGGATGTTCTCGCCCAGGAACAGGTTGAACATCTCCTTGGCGTACTCGTCGTTGGTGAAGATGATGTGCCCCGCGTAATCGAACGTGAAGCCGTCCGCGACGATGCTCTTCGCCCACCCTCCCGGGTGGGGCGCTCCTTCCAGCAGGGTCCAGTCGCCGTCGAGATGGTACGCCGCCGAAAGGCCGGTGGGGCCGCCCCCACGATAATGGTCTGATCCTGTGCCACGCTTTTCTCCTTCTGTAATAAACCGGCGGGCGGCGCGCCCGGCGCCCGCCCGGATCGTCTGTCGCCGGGGCGGCTGCTAGCCGGTGCCGCCCAGCGAGGCGTCAGACGCCATGGTCGAATCGGACACGTCGTCCCCGCCGACGTCGGCGGAGTTGTGCTCGGGCGTCAGTATCTCCTCGAAGTCGGCGTCCGTCGGCCGGATCATCCGCCCGGTCAGTCCTCTTCGAGGGCCTCATCACCCGGGCGTGCGTCGGGTAAAAACCTTGTCCGGCCGGTGGCTTGTCGTCGTGCCCGGCCGGATGTCGCTTTCTGCCATCGTAGAGTCTCTCTCCCCGCGATCAAAGTCGCCGCGCGCCGTCCGCCATCAGACGTAGCAAAACACGTGCATCTTTTACAGGGTAGGCAACATAGGTGTACCCCAAGAGCTTATTGTTTAAACGCTACGGGAAGATTTTAAACCTCACCCCCGGCCCTCTCCCCTGCAAGCGGTGAGGGCAGGAAAGGGGTCGGGGGTGAGGTCAGAAGCGCGCCAGACAGATCGAGTTCTGGAAGCGCCGCGGAGTCGTCGAGTAGTACAGGGCGATGTCGCGCCCGCCGATCCGCCGCACCAGGGCGTACTCCACGTCCTGGTACCCGAACGCGGACAGGCGCGATGCGGAAAGGTGATCCGCCCGCGCCACGGCCGCCGAGGGCGAACTGGAGGTTGCCATAGACCGTGGAGAAGGTCTGATCGAGCGCGTGCGAGCCGGTGAGCGACAGGTTCCACCGGTCACCGGCGCCGAGAAAGAAGTTCGCGCCCACGCGGTGCCGGCCGGACGTGCTCGCCACGGCGCGCTCCGGTGTCTGCGTGTAGTCGTAGGTCAGCGCTGCGTTCCCCAGCTGCCCGATCCGGCGCCCCAGGGACAGCGTCCCCAGGATCGAAGCGCCGCCCGGGTTGGCGCTCCGGCCGCCCGACGTCCACGTCTGGCCCACGGACAGGGACTGGGCGAGGGTGGCACCCCCGCCCAGGGACAGAGGCGCGGTCCACAGGCGCACGGCCGCCGTCCGCGCGTTGTAGCCGGCGGGGGCGTCGGGGCCATAGAACCCCTGGCGCGCCAGCGACAGCTGGAGCGTGTAGCGGACGCGCTCCACGCCGGCCAGCGCGTGCGGGTCCGTTTCGGCGTACACCTGGCCCCGCCAGTCGCCCCGGCTGCCGGTGAGCGCGTCCTGCACCCCGCCGCGCGAACCGCCGGCGGTGGCGTTCAGGGAAAAGCCGCGGAACGAGCGCGAAAGCGACGTGTTCACGAACAGGTCGCTGTGGTTCGGGAAGTCCACATACAGCCGGCCCTCCGATCGGTCGCCGAGACGCTGCGCGTGGGTCCACCGCGCGCCCCAGTCCTCCCGGGTGACGCCGGTCAGCTCGAGTGTGCCGTCCGCCGCGCTCCTCCCGTTGTAAGCGTGCTCCATGTCCAGGCTCCAGCCCGGGCGCGTGGAGTAGGCGGACGCGCCCACCCGCGCGCCGTGCCGCAGGTGCAGCGTGCCCACCGTGGAGGGGCGCACGTCGTAGTAGAGCGGGAAGTCGACCGTGACCCCGTTGGGCCCGTACCCGAGGATCTGCTCCGTGAACAGCGACTCCTGGCCGAACGCCATCACGTGGAACGGCAGCGACAGCACCTTGCTGCCGTCCAGGTAGAAGGTGGCCCGGCGGAACTGCAGCCGCACGTTCGGTTCCAGGTCGATCGAGCGCGCCACGACGACCAGACTGGCGGCGGAAAGGTCCTCGTGCGCGAACGCGTCGGCGCCGGGGACCTCCGCGGGCGGGGCTTCGTCGAGGACGGGGCCGCGCACCTGGAGCGAGCGCGGCCGCCCGTCCTGGTCACGCTCGCCCACGCCTTCGGTCGTGGTGAGGTTGTAGCGCAGGTTGCTGTAGGCGCGCCTCTGCGGCCCGCGGGCGAGCACGACGTTGCCGGCCGCGCGGACGGTGTTGTCGCGTATGTTCACCTGGAGGGTGTCGGCGGTGATCTCCACGCCGCGATAGGCGACGCGGGCCTGTTTGCCCTTCTTCTGCGCATGGATGACGCCATTGTCCACGGCGTAGCCCACGTAGTCGCCCTCGACGTGCGCCCAGTTGCCGCCGATCAGCGTCACATCGGCATCCCCGCCGAAGGCGATGCGCAGCTGTGACGGGGCCGCGCCGCCCCGCCCCTCCAGGGTGGCGGTGACCAGGGCCGTGCCCGGCAGGTCGGCGGCGGTCAGGGTGACGCGGGCGACCCCGCTTCTGGTGGCCGCCGAGGTCGTGTCGAGCCGCCCCGCCGTCGTCGTGAAGCGGACCGTCGTGCCGTCCGGCACGACGGCGCCCCGCTCGTCGCGCACCTCGGCGGTGAGTGTGGTGGCGCTCTTGCCGTCGGCGAGGAGGATGTCGCGCTCGGCGCTGAGGCGGATGGAGGCGAGGCCGGACGCCGCCTGGGCGCCCGGCGCCGCCAGCGCGATGACCCCCCCGAAACCGACCGTGGCGGCGAGGATGCGGGAGGTTAGAGCGGAGCCTTGCATGGTTCAGGCCGGTACCGTCTGCGTCGCCGTCAATCCGCCAGGAGGAGCAGGCCGAGCGCGACCCCGAAGATGCCGAGGAACAGGCGATCCGTGCCGCGATTCGCCCGGCCCGCCGACTGCGGCTGCTGTTGGGCGGTGACGGGGACAGCCGCGCGCGGGAACAGGCCCTGCACCGCCTGCTCGGCGGCGACCTCCGCGGCGCGGGCCACGGCGGATCCTTCCTGGCGAGGACCGGCCACGTCGGCGGGCGCGACCGCCTTCCCCGGGGCGGCGGCCGTGCCGAGCGTCGCCCCGTCGGCCGTGGTGGTGCGGAACACGCTCAGGTTGAACGAGGCGGTCCGCGACGCCGGGTCGTACCGGTAGTCCTCGACCGACGCGGTGAGGAACTCGTCGGCGCCCACGATCTCGGCCAGCCGCTGCGCCGTGCGCGGGTCGTCATCGCTCGGGCCGGCGACGTCCACCTCGCGCAGTGTCCCCTCGGCCACGGCCCGCTGGATGCTGGGCAGCCGCTGG
>JAUJNC010000128.1 GCA_030446525.1 Armatimonadaceae bacterium | reverse complement strand
CCGCCACCTCCCACACATACGCCGGCGGCCGGGTGCCCACCGGGATCGCCCGGAACAGCCCCCACCGGGAGCCCCCCGAACTGCGGGCCGCCCCGCGGCTGGGTCACGGGCGCGCGCCCGTCGGCGTCGGCCGGCAGCCGCGCCGACGGGCGTACGCGCAGGTAGCCTAAGAGGCCCTGATAAAACCTCAAAAAGCCGCAGAAAAATAGGGCGAAAGATGCGTTTTGTCAGGGCCACTAAGAAGTCCTGGCAGTGGTTTCATACTCAAGCGCCAGAACAACATCCTGGACCTCGCCAAGGCCATACTCCTCGGCGTCGGTGGCACCGACGCTCCGCAGGAAAGCATTGTCCGAGAGCGGAAGCTCGACCGTCCACTCGTCGACCGGCGAGAGAGCTCCACTGCCAAACAGATGCGTCGCTATGGGATTCGCCGGCGGGTTATTGCCGACGCCGGTGGTTTCGGTTCCGTTCAAATCGAAGCGCCGATTGGAAGCGAGACTAAGGCCGTTAAAATCGAACACCGGCCCGGTGAGATGGCGCTGCGTGCAGTACACGCGAGCCTTCAATGGACGCACGGCGACAAAGGACAAGGTGTAATCACCAGGCTTCAAGTCAAAGGTCGCGACGTTGCCCTTGATGCCCCCTTGCTCGCCGACGTGCCAATTCGCGATAACAGGATCAGCCGGCTGCGCGTTGACCGTGCCCACCACGCGCGTGTGACCGTTTGGGATGCCGGCGCCGGTCTGACGAGTAAGCGTGGGGAATGCCGTCACGGGAGGGCTCACGCGACCCGCCTGGGTCCGTGAGACCACCACATCGGCTCGAAACTCCGAGAGGAGGCCATCGCGCACCACCCGCAAGCTGACCGTGTACCGACCCGGCTTGGCGTAGCTGTGTTCCTGGATAGCGCCGGATTGTCGTGCCGAGCCGTCGCCGAACGCCCAGCTCACCTCGGCGCCGGGAGGAACGGTCGCCTGCGCCGAAAGCAAAAGCGGATTCGCGGTGCCGCCGTTCGTAAACGTCACCTGCGGGATCTCGCTGCGGACCTCCAAGTCGCCCGCCGCAGTGATCCGGATCTGCACCTCGCAGTGGCTCAGCACGCGACCAAAATAGTTCGCCCGGCCCGGTGTAGGGAGCAGGAGCACCGCGAGGTTCCGAACGGCGCCCAACGTATCGGTGAGGGTTAACAGATCGCGTGTGACGTTCCAGGCCATCCGCCCCGAGCGGTTGAACTCGTAGAGCGCATCGGGGAACGTGGTCCGCGCGGACAGCCAGCGGGTTGCAGCGGTCGTGATTCGTGGAGCTCGATCGATGGCACTCCGCAACTCCGGATCGTGATACCCGGAAAGGGTAAACGTGATGAGCAAGTCAGCGAGCGTCCCCGGTAGCACCTGGTTGTCTCGGGCGGTGAAATCCACCTTCCACGCGGCGGCGGCGCCCAAGCCTTCGAAGGCTTGGCGTTGGCCAGTGGATGCGAACGGGAAGACCGCGCTCGCATCCTGCCGGGTCAAGCCGGAGAAGACGGCAGTCTCCGGACCCATAACGCGCAGCTTGACGGGCCACGTCTCTTGCAGATCGGCCAGCCATCCCCCCTGGGCAACGGGCAGATCGTTGGTATTCAAGGGAGAGGGACTCGGCGTCCCGGGCGGCGTGTCCGGCTGAGCCTTTAACCGCACCTGGCTCGTGCCGAGATGGGTCAATTCCAGACTGAAGCGGGTGGGATCCATCAGCGCGACCGGCAACACATCCACGGCCCCGATGCGAAGGTTGTAGAGACCGGGGAACCGCTTCTCCAGTTGCTCCAGCCGCAGACTGAACGTCGTCTTGCCGTTATCGCGAATCTCTTGCAGCGCTTCCGGGAACTCACGCGCCATGGACAGCACGTAGCGCACCTGCTGCTGACGTTGGCGCTGCGTGACGATCAGGTCTTGTTCCAGCGTGTCGAGGTCGCGCAGCAGGAAATCGGCGGCAAGAAAGTCGCCCACCTCACTGAGATCATAATCAAATCGGATCACGTTGATGCGCTTGTCCGCCTCGAACTCATAAGCCTGCTCGGCGAGAAAGGCGAGCTCGACGCTGTACCGCAAGTAGGTCTCGCTGACACTCCGAATCGCGGCCAACAGGCGATACCACTGCTCGGCGCTCAGGACACGATTGCGGAGAAATTCGAGATTCTGGAGAGCAAACTCATGGCGCAGGAGGGCAGCCTGACGCTGCAAGCCAGCAACTATAAGACCGGCTTTCGCTACATCGAGCTGGCGCTGAGCAACGACTGCTGCCTGAGCTGCTTCCGAGGCTGCAAGGGCTAGGCTCTTTTTCTCGAACTCGCGTTGCTCATCTGCTATGTCTCTCTGGGCATCCCCGGCACCTATCTGGCCGCGCACATTCGCCATACTACCAAGTGCGATAGGGGCGGTAAGGCCCCCTGTTGCCGCTGCAGTGCCCAAGGATACGGCCAGACTGCCTATTCCCGAAACGATCGACCAAGAAGACGATTCCGCTTCGAGTTCATCAATTCTCTCATCCATGGCCTTATAATCCTCTAAGCGTTGATTTGCATTCTGTGCGGCCAGTTTCCCCCATGTTGCTCGCTGATGCCGCCACCTCAACCGGAACCTGATCCACCCGTGCCGTCTCAATCCGCACGTTGCTCTTTCCATCTCGACGTTATGCAGGTGCTCGCTCTGGAACTCCTCGCGTTCGGCGTTGCTGAGGAAGTTCAGGTATTCCCCCCGTGGGCGTTCAACGCATCGCGGCAGAAGTATCGACACTCAACAGGAATTCAGCGCAGGGCAGGTAGCTGGTCGTCGCGATATCCCGGAAATGAGTTGAGCACCCATATTGCAGAAGCCGCGCCTGGAGCGCAGCAGCAGGACGCCAAACGCGGGATACGCTCTCGTATCGGCGGCGCCCCGTGGAGCAATTTGAACTTGAGAAAAAGGTTCGTGCGGATACGTTCCAGATGTTAAACCCGGCGAGTATTCCCGACCGGGCTCATCACGATATCCGACCAGAACGTGCTCTTTCCCTGCGCGTACTGGGGCTGAACTGTTCACGTTGATGGCCGATGCCATGATGATTCAGTTCAACCATCGCCGAATCGACGAGCGCGACGTAACCTCGACTGCGTTAAATCGAAAACACCAGCGTCGTCAGCGCCGCCAAATGCTGAAAAGGGCGTGGTGGAATTCCTAGTGCGCCGGCGATTTGCCGGTTAGTAAACCCCAACGCAGCTACGGCGCTGATTGTTGATCGCCATCCACAATCGTGCGTGCCTTGTACTGGGATTCATCTGATCAACATCGGTTTTCCACCAGCGAAGCCGGGCAGAACGAAGATCGATGAATTCACCGGCCAGCCGCACCGGGATCGTCTGTCCAGTCCGGAAAATTGGGCACCCGGGAAGTTCGAGGCCGCGAGTATCCGGGAAAAATCATCGATCGCGGCGGTGTATTGTCGCCCGCAGCCAGTTTGAAGCTCCCCCGCGCCATCGGAGCCAGAACGGCGGCGATAACCAGAGGGCGGACATCGATCAACATCTTGCGGTGCGCCGGACCAACAGGATTTGTCAGTGCCAATGGCTGAGTCGCTGCCCGCAAGATTGCCCCGCAAACAGCCCCGTCGATGTGGTGACCCAGTCGACGTCAATCGAACTGGCTAAGCTCCATGCCGGAGAGTAGCTGCATACTCAATTGATCTGCTCCCGTGTCTGCCCACGCCGTAGATTCTCCAGATGCGACGTTGAAGCGCAGCTCGATCCATTCGTGTTTTGAGCGTCGCCAGGACGTGTATTTGAAATGGGAAAATTGAAAAATAGCTGAGCGCCGCCTGCTGACACCGGTTGTAGGCATCGACGGCGCTGGCGTAGCGTCTTTTCGCAAACTCGGCGTTGCCGAATTGCCAGGCTTCGATCGCGCCGAGCCACGCAATTACTGAATCCTGCAGACGCTCCACGCGCGACGGCCACGAACCGCGGACCGGCGGCGGTTGCCAAATGACCGGGTCGTCCGGCGGATCGAAGGTGTCCGAGGTCCCGTTGGACGGTCGCGAAGAAAGAAGGAAGGGCCTGAAATGGACAGATTGAGGTAACGATTCTCGCAGTGCCCTAATGTCTTCCTGCAACATCACGCTGTAGCGGTAGGTATAATAGTTCTCCGGAAACGGCACCTCGGGCTGCCTGGGCGGCTTTCCTTCGCTACCATCCCATAAAATGCCATCACGCAAATCGACCGTGAGGCCGGAAAGATCCGTCAAGCGCGTGCTGATGCTGGCAGCGAGCTCATAATCCCCAGCCATAATAGCATAACGCGCGAGCCAATAGTCGTACGAGGGCGCATCGCGTACAGCGCCCCGCGCGTCGCGCAGTGCGGCACGCAGTCGCCCACGATCAGTCTCCGTCGCAACCAGAGCTGAAATCGACATGACAGCGCCAGTCGTCGGATCGACTTCGCTCGTTGCCGGCAAGCGGTAGAGATTCTGAAATTCCCGCACGCGAGTCTGCGTATCCGTTCCGAACCGAGGTGTTCCGTTGGATTCCGCCTCGGCGACTGGCAGGCCGATCGCGTGGAGTTCGGCATGCAGGATCCTGATCGTATCTTCCGGTGCGGCGGTGGAGCGTGCTGAAATTACGCTTGAGACTCGTGGCATGGTATTCCTCTTTTAGTTAAACAGTTAGAATGCTGGTCCGGGCAAGTCTTACTTCGACTATGTACTGGCCAACAGGCGGCTCTCGCAGGTCTGGCCGAACCGAGTCGGATACAGGCTAGCTTCAGCACCGCCCTGGGCACCAGATCTCAGGATACGGCACCTCGGGGTCGCGTGGTTGTGGAGCTACGGGTGGCTGTGCAGGATTTGGCTGAGCCGGTTGATCGGGCAGTTCCAGAATCGGTAGGATGACGTCTTTAATTCCGCCATGGCCCGGCGCACGCAAGGCGATGGTGTGGGCCGTCTCGTAGTCGCCGGAGAGAGTGGCGTAGCGGGCGAGCCAGTAGAGCTCCTGCGGCTCGCTGGTGTCCGCCGCCGACGCTGCCGCGGCTTCGCGAACGGCGGTGCGTAGGGCACCACGATCGCCACTGTCGGCGAACGTGGACGCAACGTGCATCAACCGTCCGGTCGGCAGGTCGACGGTGTCCCCGTCCGGCAAGCCGAACCGTTCGCGAAAGGCGCGGACGGCGGCAACGGTGGACGGCCCAAACTTCGTTTCGGTTTGCTCGCCGGCATCAAGCACCGCGTCGACGGCCAGCAATTGCTCGTGCAACTCACGAACGTTGGCTCCCGTGTTTCCGGGATTGAGTACAGCTCCGATTATGGGCATAGGATTATCTCTCCTGAGGCATGTCCGCCTTACATCAATCCACCATACGCGGTCATCACATACAACGCTGTCGGCGTGTATCTGTACAAGAGCGTGGCCTCCACCGTCACGGCATTATAGCTGAGACGGACCTGTCAGATGGCCCAGCTCAACAGGACCGACCCACGCATTACCCGCTGCATCTCGCGAGAACCACGCAAACGGCTTCGTTGCACCGGAAGGCGGGAAGGTTCCATCGGGCCGCACCTTCACACTTCCCGCCCACGGCTCCCTAGTGAGGGGCCCTTTGAATCGTTCCGTCAGGTACCTCTCGAGAGCATGTATCCTCGCGTGTGGACCCTTGACGAGCCCTTGCACCTGGTCCCCTCCTAACTGGCGTCTGGTATAGCGGCGTGAGGGATTCCAAGACTTGCCAAACTTCTGGTGGCCCTGAGCCCCTCCGCTGGGCGTGAACTTCTGATACAGAGTGGAGGTATAATTGGACCCCAAGGAGTTACGGTGCCCTATTCTTCCAAGAGCCAACCCTCCCCCAAGCTCGCCTAAAGCTTCGAGATCACCTTCAAGTGCTCTAATCCCTAGGCGCGCTGGCTGCTCGACTAAGCCTACCGTGGCATTGTAAATCAGTTCTGACTGTGGAACCCCTGCCTCGTAGGCTTTGCTGGTCGAGCTCCAGCGTGTCCCCTCCCAATCGGTCCCGAATAGGTCATGGCTAATAACTGCACCGGTCCAAGTGGTCAGATCGACCGTTTTTGCGCCGGTATCAACTGCGGTGTCCTTGATTCCCATGCCTGCGTTATAGACACCCTGCGCATACTGTTCGAACCAGGACTTCTTCGGCGCGGCCGCCGTGTCTTTCACGTAGACGTATTGTTCGGTAGCTTCTTGCCAAGCATTGTCTTGCCAGCGGAACCACTGGCCCGTGTCCACATCGTGCAAAAGCCGGGTACTCTTACCCTCATGCTCAACCCAGAAGAGATTGGGATCTTTTTCTTCCAACGGGTCCGCCATAGTGTTGACCCCTATGGTTTCGCTAGTAGCTGTTTGGGAGTCGAGCCCCGACACATCCTTGAAAGTCAGCGGATTACAGCGCGAATAGCAGTATAGATCGCTACCATCAATTGGGCCTGCCGGATCACAACTAATCCATCTAGCCACAAATGGGGCAAGATATCTTGCTCCATGGTAATTCAGCCCGCTCTCCTCATCTCGTTCTTTCCCCGTAAACCGATACCGCTTCCTCGCAAAGCTTCCAAAACTGGTTTCCCCATAAGGCGTACATTCCTCGCGGCTGACTATCGCACCACCTGAATCGACAATCACGTTGCTGCTGCCCAGGTGATCACCCAAGTGGAACTGCACCCCCGGTCCGCGTTCGTCCGGATGCGCAGCACCGAGTCGTACGAGACCGATGCGCTGCATGTCATCCATCACATGCACATGGTTGTTCTCCCCGGCCTGCACGCCACTGCCCCAGCGGTGATGCTCGAAGACTGCGTCGATGTAATGTGTGACCTCGACCTGCCCGCCCTGCTTGCGCACCAGCTTCTTCAGCCGTTGCCCCGCCGCATCGTAGAGATAGTGTGCGTGGACCGAGGGCTCGGCACCTTCGGTCTGGGTGCGGTAGGCCTTCATCTGGTCGCTGTGGTTCCACTCGAAGTGGCGGGACGTGGTCTCCGAACGCATGTTGCCGTTGGCGTCGAAGGTGTAGGCAAAGGGGCTGTCGCCGACCTTCATTTCCCGCAGACGGTTATTGGCCGTCTCCACCGTGAACTCGCGGGTGAAGCCACCCGGTTCGTTGCGATGCTCCAGGCGCAGCATGTTACCCATGGCGTCGTATGCATAGCGCTCGGAGTAGGCACGGCTGCGGGTCAGATCGGTGCAGCGCGGCTGATCGTCCCAGGGCGGGCCCTCAGGCGGGTGGTCACACTCGCGGCCGGTGGCGGAAAGCAGGCGGTAAATGGAGTCATATGCGAAGCGGCGGTTGAGCGCATTGCCGCTCACCAGCAACTGCGCCAGCACCGGATCCCCGGCGGCCAAGGCTTCCGGGTTATTAGGGATGCCGCTGCCCGGCGCACGGTCGCGGATACGCAGGATGTTCCCGGCGAGATCGTAGTCGTAGCCAAAGTCCTGCAAAGCCGCGCCGCCCGGGTGGTAGCTGATGTCGTCCGGTTTGGAGTAGCGCTCGCTGCGCAGGCGCTTGAGGCGGAAGGTCTGCGGATCGTAGGCATAGCGGGTCATGACGCCGTTGCCGTAGGCGATCAGCGCCCGCTGGCCCTTGGCATCATAGGCGATGCGCTCGACATAGAGCGTGTTGTCCAGCCACACCTGTTCCAACCCACCGGCGCGGTTGTATTCCGGCCGCAGCTCGCGGCGCCGGCCTTCCACGTCTTGTGGGAATTGCATTCGTTTGATGCGATTCAGGGCGTCATAGCTCGCGGTGGTCCGGTATGCCGTGGTCTCCAGTAGCTCGCCTTCGCGCTCGGCCAGGGTTTGCTGCGGCCGCGGCTGCCAATCGACCCGGAAGGGCGTGATCTGCCAGGCATTGGCCGGCCCCTGCTCAAAGACGGCGAGGATCGGCGCATCGGCGATGACGCGGCGGGATTTGTCGAGCACATTGCCCTTGAAGTCCACTGCCGCCACCGCGGTGAGCCCGGCTTCGTCATGGTGGCGGAGGATCTGCCCCAAGAGGTTTCTGGCTCGCATCGCCGCGCGCTCCGATGCGGACTGGTTTGGAGTTCCTGCGTCGCCATACTCCATCCGTTGCCGCAGAGTGATCGGACTGCCGGTGTCATCCCGTGCCCAGAGGCGGATCGGTCGCTGCAAGCGGTCGTAGGCCTGGAGGATGAGCGCCCCTTTGCTGTCCCGCCGTTCGGTTTCGTTCCCCAGCACGTTGAGTACGATTCGGCGCAGACCCGCATCGATGCTCTCAATGCGCCAGGGACGGTTGGCGAGGTCATAGGCATAGCGAAAGGCGACCCGGTCGAGCGCGTCCGTCACCGTGAGCACATTGCCGCCAATGTCGTAGGTGGATTGCGTACGAATCTCCTGGATCGACGGCAATGGGTCACCTGGGTTGTCCGGTGCGTCGCGGTTGCGCGCGACAGCGAGGACCGTGCGGCCGAGTGCATCGATCACGATGCTCGACGGGGTGAAATGATGGGCCGCCGGTGCGCGGTCGGTCAGGGGCTTGGGTGAGCCATCCGGCAGCCTGTCGGTTGGATGGAAACTCACTGGCGCGAGATCGTTCGCGTCATACGTATAGGCCTCCCAAGGCGTGGGGGCGAACTGCTCTGGGTCCGCGAGATCTGCCGGGATCCCATAAACCACCCGCTGCTCCGATCCATCGGGATTGAGCGTGCGGATCACCTGGCCGCGCGGGTCGTAGAACATCGTGGCCTTTTGTCCGAACTGAGCGTCGCTCGGCGCCCCATAGTCCAGGCCCACGGCAAAGAAGGGCTCGTATCTTTCAACGACCCGACCCTTGTTGTCGTACACCTGCCAGCCGCTGACGATCACATTCGCCGGATCGTCTGCCGTCCGTCGCCGACCGACCGCATCTCCCGTGCCGGTGGACTGATCCGCCGACAAGACCCCTCCGCCGAAGCTCGGATCGCCGAACAAGACATCTTCCGCCTGCGTTCGGGTTTGCAGCAGGCGGCCGAAGCCATCGGAATATTCGACGGTTTGAATCGTTTCGTCCCGCTGCGGCAGCGGCACGTCGGTTTCCGTGACGTGATGCTGGCGGACGATGCCACGGACGAAGACCGGCTGCTGCCGGTTCATGAAGGCGAAGAAGTCGTACTCCAAGCGGCTGCCGGGCGCCTCGATCGTGTCGCCAGCCTGTTCGCCTGCCTCGCCCATCACGGCGGTGACGGTGACCAGTCCCAAGGGACTGAAGCTCACGGCACGGCGGTTGCCGTTGGCATTCGTGGCCATGCGGGGTTGCAGGACACGGTAGTCGTACTCTGCACTGGTCGTAAGCCCTACGGCGTCTGTCACTTGTTGGGGGAGCAGATGGTAGGGGCGGTCATAGGCGATCGTGGTGTCGTGGCCGAGCGGGTCGCGCATCGTCACGGGGAGTCCACGGCGGTTCGAGACGCCTGGCATCTGAAAATCAAACGCGACGCCCGATGCGTGGGCGAAGTAGCCCCGTGCCCGGTGGTCCGACCCATCAGCGAAGGTGTAGCCGGCCAGCGCGGGCGTCTTGTCACGGAACTCCTGAGGATATTCCGCCGGCCAGCTCGTGACACCTTCCGGCCGCAGATAGGGCGGCATCCTCGGCGCATTGAGATCCGCCGGGTCGCGATAGGCTTCTTGCAGAAGCTCTTCGGTCAGGACCAGCGATTCGCTGCGGACCAGTGCGCCGAAGTCCCCGAGTTGGCCGAGGGGCAGCCCGACAAACGCATCCCCATCGTAATAACTGAAGCTTTGCCCGATCAGATTCCTGGGCGCCGTGCCGCCTTGAATCTGGCGGTAGAGGTCGTAGACGGTTTGGCTGCCGTCGTTCAGGATTTCGAAGCTCGTACTCCCGGAAACGCGATCCACCATATACCGCTGCGCATCGTCGCGTTGCGCGAACTCGGTTTCCGCGAGCGTTCCCAGGTAGGGCGCTCCGGCCGGCGCGCTGGAACGATAGTCCCGGTGGCGCGGCACGGCCAGGCTCACCTGCCGGTGCGACTGCCCCATATACGTCATACTCATCGGTGAAGGCAAACTCGTCATCGGCTCGTCGCCGCGCTCCCATTGCGTCGTGCGTTGGGCCAGGGGGGTGCGGGAAGAAGATCCGCTGGCGTTGGCTATCATCGCTCTCGGGCGGGGATTCTTCGCGCAGGCCGTACGCCTGCTCGGTCACGGTGTAGGGGCGGTCCTGCGCGTCTGTACCATCGAGGGCGTAGAGCTCGGTGCGGAGCATGCTCCCGCGCAAGGTCCGCAGGGCATCGCGCCTGTGGCGTGGATCGGCCAGGGTTTGCAGGAACGCATTGATGGCATCCGTATGCGCCAGCGCCTGGGGATCGCCCGGCCAGTAGTCCCGGGACCAGTCCAGCTCCTGCCAGTCTCCGGTCTCCTCATCCACCGGCCCCTGGTGGAACCAGGTCTTGGTGAGGAGGGGCGGGGAGAAGTGCTGGTCAAGGACCGACTCGAACCGTGTCTCGGGCCCATGGGCACCGTCCGCGTGATAGTCGGCGAAGCTCTCGGTGTCGCGTTGCTCGACCATGCCGAAGCCGCGAAACTCGCGCTCCGTCCCGTCCCAGTAGCCGTGGTGATAGCGGTACTCGGTCGTGAGCTTGCCGTGGGAAATCTGGTCGATCACCTCGACGCGCGCCACGACCTGCACGGGGAAGGGCAGCGGCGTGCGCCAGCGCGTCTCGGGTCGCTCTTCGTCCTCCACGTAGAACCGGGTGGAGGGAGCATACGAAACCTCGGTCACCGCGCCCATGTGGTTGTCCATCTGATCGAGCACGTAGGGTTTGACCCCGCCCGTCAGATCCAGAAACTTGTAAGTGCTGTCGGCAAACGCGCCGAAGTCATAGGTCCAGAGGATGCCGTCCGTGCCGGTGCCCAGCATGTCGGCCAGCCGAACGGCCGTTGCGTCGGTGACCGGCGGGGTGCCGTGTATGACGACGGGATCGCTCCAGGCATTGCCGTCCTGGTTGATCCAGACGGTGACATGCCCGGACGAGACGTAGAGGAGGTCCGCCACGCCGTCACCATCCACATCGCCCAGCAACAGCCGCCTGGGGTCGAAGCCGATCCCGGGGAAGAACGCCGCGTCCTCAAATCGCGGGCTGTTGCGCATCGTGACACAGCGGCCCCAGCGGCCATAGCCTCGGTACGGCCAATACTCGACACGCCCATTGTGGATGAGGAGGATGTCTTGCAGGCCATCGCCGGTCATGTCCGCGAGTTTGACGCGGGGGTCCTCAAAGGTGACGTTCGGGAAGGCGTCGCTGTCGATCCGCTCGCGCCGCTCCAAGTCCGACCACCCGTCCTCGGGATCGTTGTAATAGAGCTCAAATTGCGGGCCGGTGCGGAGCGCGTCCGTCACCCCGTCGCCGTCGAGGTCCAGGAGTCGAACGTCCGGCGCGTCGAGATTGACCGTCGGCACGCTGCGGTAGCGCACGAAGCCCCGCTCGTTCCACTCGCCGTCGAAGGTCAGCGGGTAATAGCCGTTGCGTAGCCCCTCGATCACCATCAGATCGGCGCGCCCGTTCCCGTTGGCGTCGAGCAGTTGTACGCCCGGCTCGCTCAACTGAACCCCCGCCGGAGCCGTCTCCATGGTGCGCATGAGGTCGAACTCGCCCCCGCCGAGGTTGCGCCAATATCGCACCTGCCCGTTAAACTCCAACACGTCCGGCAATCCGCTGCCGAACAGATCGACCAGTTCGTATTCCGGGTGTCCCAGCGAGCGCTCCGGCCTCGATCCGCCCACGCCGGTGAACGGCTGGTAGCGCCGCTGCGTCGGCTCGAATGCCGTGTAGCCGAATTCCAGCGGCGGCAGCGACTCGCGGTGCTCGCCGTCGTGTCCTTCGACCACGACTTGACTGAGCAGCGACACCGCGTTCAGCGGAAGCTGTTCAATCGGCAGCCCGCGTTGATCAAGGTAGATCAAGCGATAGGTACGGACCAGGCGTTCGCGGTCGGCATGGGTGCGGATCTCGATGCCGGTGCAGCGCTTGGTCGTGCGGATCTCGAATCCCGCGCGGTGATCGGAGAACGGGTCAGGCCGCTCTTCATAGACAAACGTGACGGAGACAAGGAATTTATCGACGGGGTTGCCATCGGTACCAGGCTCCGTGTAGTCCGCATACCGAATCCGTTTCAGGTAGATCTGATCCCAGTGATGGTCAGACGTGTCGCCCGCATCTCTCTCGTACTCGTACTGAATGGTGTTGTCGAAGGGGTCGACCGTCTTCGTGAGTTTCCAACTGAAAACGTCGGCCCGGCTCTCGGGATTGGCAATGGCGGCTGGGTCGTCAGGTGAGGCGAACGGCGTTCCGTACACGCTGACCAGGCCGTCCTTGCTGCGGACCTCCCAATGATCGGTGTCGGGTGTCGCATGGTGTTCAATCCGGGCGAAAAGTCCTTCCGTTCGGGGTCGGTAGCGAGTGACGCCGACTGATTCGGTAACAGGGATGAGATCCTCTGCTCCCGACAGTACGAATGTATCGCCTTCACGTCGTGAGCCAGGGCCGTTCCGATAACGAGGTATTCCTTTTGAGGTCTTTCGACTCACGCCGGGAATCGTGAGGTTCCATCCCAGGCCATACGGACCATTGCCATTTCCGGTGCTGTAGATCAGGCTGAGTTGTGGTTGGAATCCGTTCCGCCCCGGCGGCATGGCGACGGGCACGGTGAAGTTGCCGGTCCCCGTATGGAGGTCGGGTGCGAATGTTTCGCCGATACCGTGAAGGGCCCCGCCGCCCTGCGGTGTGGAAATCGTCTGGATAGCGGTATTCGATTTGTTTGCCATCGAAGAAGGGCTCCCTCGGCAACCACGTTGCCACTCGTTCAGGTGGCGTGCCTTGGTTTCTGTAAAATTGGTACGGTTCCCGATTCGGAAGGCTCTATTTTACGGAAAGAACGGCGCACTGCCAGATACAAACGCCCTGTTATTTTTCACCTCGCTGAAGACGGTCGCGACAGCTGGCCCGGAGCGGAGGGGCGCGGGACGGTCCTCGCGGCAGAGGGCGGTCGCGGG
>JAUJNC010000127.1 GCA_030446525.1 Armatimonadaceae bacterium | reverse complement strand
GCCCGATGGCCGGGTGCGGGATGTCGCCGTCGCCCGCGATCTCGTTGGACGTGTCCACGATCACGACGCGCTTTTTGAACTCGTCGGAAAGGATGCGCGCCACCTCGCGCAGCTTGGTGGTCTTGCCGACGCCCGGGCGCCCGAGCATCAGGATGCTTTTCCCCTCCTCGACGATGTCGCGGATGATGTCGACGGTCCCGTAAACCGCCCGCCCGATGCGGCAGGTCAGCCCGACGATGCGCTCGCGCCGGTTCCGGATCGCCGAGATGCGGTGCAGGGTGCGCTCGATCCCGGCGCGGTTGTCCAGGCCGAAGCTGCCGATGCGCGAGACGACGTGCTCGATGTCCTCCGGCGTGACCTCGCCGGGCACCGGCTCGGTGCTCGGCTCGTCCGCCCCGGCGCCCGCGACCACGTCGCGGTTCTCCTCGGCATCGGGGCAGAGCTCCACCACGCGGTTCGGGAAGCGGGCCTCGGCCGGCCGGCCCAGGTCGAGCACGATCTCGAGCAGCTCTTCCGGATTTTCTTCCCGTTCCAGGCAGGCGCGCAGACGGGGCGGCAGCACATCCAGCAGCTGTGTCAAGTTGTCCGTGACTCTGTGCTGCTTGGTGGTAAGCGGGGGGCGCGGCGGGCGAACACCCGGGGCGTCCTCGGGGGCAACAACAGTTTCCAGAGTGGGCAATTCGCTTCCTGGCCCGCTTGGCGCACGGCGGGGCTGGGCCGCATAGGTGTGATATCCTATTATATCCCGATTGCCAGCGACTTACAACATAGCCGCGTGGCCATCGGGCTGGCGCGATACAGCGCCCCGTACCGGTTCTTGTCATACCCGGCGGCTGTGCGCTATAATGGGCGCGTGATGATCGAGATGTCGCACGTTTCGGTGACGTACAGGGGCGACGTGGCGGCGCTGCGCGATGTGTCCCTGTGCGTGCCGCGGGGCGACTTCGTGTTTCTGGTCGGCCCGACGGGCGCGGGCAAGTCAACCCTGCTCCGGCTCTTGTACCGCGACGTTCTCGCCACGACCGGCACCCTCGTCGTCGCCGGCAAAGACCTGACCCGGCTGCGCGGGCGGGATACCTGTCTGTTGCGGCGGCAGATGGGGATCGTGTTCCAGGACTACGGCCTGCTGCCGGAGCGCACCGCGTGGGAGAACGTCGCCTTCGCCTGCCAGGTGCTGGGCCAGCCCAGGCGCGAGATACGCAAAAAGATCCCCGCCGCGCTCGACCTGGTCGGCATGAACCACCGCTGTGACGCGCTCCCCGGCGAGCTTTCCGGAGGCGAGCAGCAGCGCGTGGCCATCGCCCGCGCCCTGGTCAACAACCCGCCGCTCGTCATCGCCGACGAGCCGACCGGCAACCTCGACCCCGAAACCGCCGCCGGCGTCATGCAGGTGTTCGTCGAGGCGAACCGCCGGGGCGCCACGGTCGTGGTCGCCACCCACGACAAGGCCGCCGTGGACCGCCTGGGCCGCCGCGTCGTCGCCGTGGAGCGCGGCGCGATCGTCCGGGACGAGCCCCAGGGCGCCTACGGCTACGAGAACTGAACCCGAAAGAGCATGCGTTCCCTCCCGTTTCTGCTGGGCGAAGCCCTGGTCAACCTGAAGCGACACGGCCTGATGACGGCGGCCGCGATCACCACGATCACGGTTTCGCTGGCCCTGCTCGGCGGGTTCGTGATCTTCTTCTACCAGGTGAACACCGCCGCGCAGCGCGTCCTCGATAACTTCGAGATGCGGGTCTTCTGTCGTCCGGAGATAAAAAAAGAGGACGTCGCGCGGGTCGGCAGGCGCATCGGGCAGCTCCCCGGCGTGGCGGCCGTGACGTACCTGTCCAGGGAAAGGGTCTGGGCGGAGCAGACGCGGGACTACCCGATAGAAACGGCGGGCATCCCCAACCTGATGAACGACACGTTCGTGGTCAAGGTGGCCGACCCGCGCGCGGCCCCGGCCGTCGCCCGCGAGGTGCGGGGCTGGCGCAAGGAGGTCCAGGACGTTTCCCTGCCCGAAGAAGACATGGGCGCGGCGGTGCGCCTCGCGGGCGTCGTGCGCGACGCCGGCATCGGCGGGGCGGCCGTGCTGCTCCTGGGCGCGCTGGTCGTGGTCTCCAACGCCATCCGCATCTCGGTCTTCGCCCGGCGGCGCGAGATCCGGATCATGCAGCTGGTGGGGGCCGCGCCCTGGTTCATCCGCCTCCCTTTGCTCGTCGAGGGGCTGCTCCACGGCCTGGCCGGGGGCGCGCTGGCCTGCGCCTGCCTGCTCGCGGCCGGCCGCTATGTGGGCGGCCTGATCCGGGACAGCGTCCCCATGCTGGTCCCCTACGGCGGCGCCATCGACCTGCCGCGCTGCGGCCTGGCGCTGATAGCCCTCGGCGCGCTGATCGGCGCGTCGGGCTCGCTCGTCTCGATCCGGCGGTACTTGTAGCCCGCAGACTTCGCCCCCTCTCCTTGCAGGAGAGGGGGCGAATTGGGTATCCTCTCGTTATGCAGCTCGTCGTCAGCTTCCTGGGCGGCCTCCTGGCCGTGGGCTGGAGTGGGATCGCCGCCGATTACTTCTCCGGCGCGCGCTGCGCCCGCTCCCTGGATCACGTGCCGCCGCCCGGCGAGGGCGAGGAGGCGCCCCCCCTTTCCGTCGTCGTGGCCGCCTGCAACGAGGCGGAGAAGCTGCCCCGGGCGTTCCGCTCGCTGCTCACTCAGGACTACCCGGGGCCGTTCGAGATCGTCGCCGTGGACGACCGGTCGACGGACGGGACGGGCGAGATGCTGGACTTCCTGGCCCGGGAGGCCCCTGCGAACAAGCGCGTCACCGTCCTGCATCTGGAGTCGCTGCCACCGGGGTGGCTGGGCAAGACGCACGCGCTGTGGCAGGGCGCGCACCGGGCGGGGGGCCGCTGGATCCTTTTCACCGACGCCGACGTCCTGTTCTCCCCGGACTGCCTTTCCCGGGCCGCCCTTTATGCGGAGCGGGAAAGGCTCGACCACCTGGTGTCTTTTTTCCGGCTGGAGCTGCGCGGCTTCTGGGAGAACGCGTTCGGGCTGTGCTTCGGCCTGCTGTTTTTCCTGCGCTTCCGCCCCTGGCACGTGCGCAACCCCGCCCGGCCCAATTACCTGGGCGTGGGCGGGTTCAACCTGGTCCGGCGCGAGGCGTACGACGCCATCGGGACGCACCGTGCCCTGGCCCTCGAGGTCGCCGACGACATGATGCTGGGCAAGCGCCTCAAGGACGCCGGCTTCCGCGCCGACGTCGTCGGCGCCGCGGACCACATCACGGTGCGCTGGCAGGAGGGACTGGGGGGTCTGATGGGCGGTTTGCTCAAGAACGCGTACGCGGGTCTGGATTACTCGCCGCTCAAAGTCGCCTCGTCGATCGGCCTGCTGCTTCTCACCATGTTCTGGCCGCTCGCGGGGCTGTTCGTCGCCCGGGGCGGGCGTGCGCGCGCGGGTTACGGGTGGGCGCTCACGAACCTGTTGGCCGTAGGCGCCTACCACGCCCGCGGGGGCCGCATCCCCCCCGCCTACGCCCTGACCCTGCCGGTTTCCACCCTGCTGCTCATCGGCGTCATCCTCCGCTCGGCCTACCTCACGGAGAGGAACGGCGGCATCACCTGGCGCGGGACCTTCTACCCGCTTTCCGCCCTGCGCGCCCGCGCCCTCCCGCCGCCGCCGCCCGCGGTAAAATAGTTGTGGAGGTTTCCCGTCCCCATGCCTGCCGCCACAGACGCCTCGATGATCACGCCCTTCCCCCCGGAATGGCAGCCCGGCCTGGACGCCCTGCGCGCCCTGCCGGACGGGGCTGCGGCCCTGCTGGTCGGCGCGACCGACCGGGGCAAGACGACCTTCGCCGGGCTGGCCTCCCGGGCGCTCGCCGCGGAGCGCGGGCGCCTGGGCGTCGTGGACGCCGACATCGGCCAGTCGGAGATCGGGCCGCCCGGCACGGTGGGCGTCGCCTGGGCTGATCCCGCCGCCGAGCGGCTTCACGACCTGAAGCCGGTGACCCGCTTCTTCGTGGGCGCCTGGGCGCCCGCCGGCGTCGCCCTGGAACACGTGGTGGCCACGGGACAGGCGGTCGCCTACGCCCGCGCGGCCGGCGCGCGCCGCATCCTGGTGGACACCACGGGCTTCGTCACCGGCCCGGCCGCCCGCCGCCTCAAGGTCGCCAAGGCGCAGACGGTCTCCCCGGCGCTCCTCCTGGGCTTCGCGCGCGGCGACGAACTCGACCCGCTCCTTTCCGTTCTCGCCGCCGCCACGGGCGCCCGCCCGCTCGCGCTGCCCGTCCCCGACGCCGTCGGCCGCAAAAGCACGCAGCTGCGCGCCACGCGCCGCCTCACCCGGCTTTCCGAGGCGCTAGGGGGCGGCCGCGAGATGGCGCTGCCGCTGGCGGGCGTCGCCACCGTCGGCGCCACGCTCGGCGCCGGCGAGCCGCTCCCGCCGCACCTGGTCCGCTGGGCAGCGACCGCCCTGCGCCTGCCCGTCGTTCATGCCGAGCGGTCCGAGGGCGCCCTGTCGCTGTTCGTACGCGGGCCCGCCCCGCGCGCCGGCTGGGAGTCCACCGCCGCCCCCGTCGCCGAGCATTTCGGGGTCAGGACGGTCCGCGCGCTCGGGCTGCGCGCCCATGACGGCGTGTACCTCGGCCTGCACGACGACCACGGCCGCCTGCTGTCGGTGGGCCGGTTCCTGCGCCTGGACGCGGAGCGCGGGGAGATGGTCATCGCCGCCCCACCCCCGGCCTCGGCGGAGCGCGTGCGCCTGGTCGCGTTCGGCCGCACCCGCCTCCGGCCCGACGGCAGCGCAGGTGCCGAGGTCAAGCCCGGCGAAATATGAGGCGCAAGGAGCGAGTGGTGGAAGGAAGCACAAGGACCGGCGACGAAACGGACGGGCCCGATCCGCATCAGGCGCTCGTCGACAAGCTGATCGCGGAGGGGCACATCCGAACCCCCCGGGTGGAGGCGGCTTTCCGCGCCGTACGGCGCCGGCTGTTCCTGCCGGGTGTGGCACAGGACATCGCCTACAGCAACGGGGTGGTCGTCACCAAGCAGCGTGAGAACGGCGAGTCCATCAGCGCCTCGTCACAGCCGGCCATCATGGCGATCATGCTGGAACAGCTGGCCCTCGAGCCCGGCCACCGCGTTCTGGAGATCGGGGCCGGGACGGGCTATAACGCCGCGCTCCTGGCCCACATCGTCGGCGAGACGGGCCGGGTCGTCACCGTCGACATCGACGAGGACCTGGCCGAAGGCGCGCGCGCGCACCTGGCGGCGGCCGGTCTGGGCCGCGTGGGGGTGGTCTGCGCCGACGGCGGACAGGGATACGCCGAGTCCGCCCCCTACGACCGGATCATCCTGACGGTGGGCGCCTGGGACATCGTCCCCGCCTGGTGGGAGCAGCTGAAGCCGGGCGGGCGGCTCGTGCTGCCCCTGTCGATAACGCGCCAGGTGGTCCGCTCCGTGGCCTTCGAGCGCAAGGAAGACCACCTGGCGAGCGTTTCCGTAACCCCGTGCGGCTTCATGATGCTGCGCGGCGCCTTTGCCGCGCCCGAGGGCCGGGTCGCGCTCGGCGACGAGCCGGGCCTGGGTCTGCTGGCGGAGGACGCGCGCGCGGTCGATCCCCCGTCCGTTTATGCGCTGCTGAAGGGTCCGCGCCACGACTCGTCCACGACGATCCGGGTGACGCCCCGCGAGGTCGCCGACAGCCTGATCCCCTGGCTGCAGCTGCGCGAGCCCGCCTACTGTCTGTTGGGCGAAGAAGGCCCCGCCCTGGAGCGCCGCCGGACGCCCTATCTCTTCGGCCGCGCCGGGAAGTCCTGCTCGGCGCCGGGCCTGGTGGCGACGGAAGGTCTGGGCCTGCTCATGCGCCCGCCCGATCAGGAGCTT
This sequence comes from Armatimonadaceae bacterium, assembly GCA_030446525.1. Next base: position 7,298 of record JAUJNC010000127.1, on the reverse strand, counting down.
CCGCCGGACGAGCGCGACGACACGGCGCCCTTCGAGCTTTTCGTGCGCGGCTTCGGCGCGGACAGCGCCCCCGCCCGCCGCCTGTTCCTCCAGGCCCGCGCGTGGACGCCGCGGGCCGCCCCAAAGACGACATCCGGGGCATCCGGGTACCCGAAGAACAGCCGCCACGTCTCCTCGATGGGCGAACGGGTTATTCACAAGGGGTGGACACGGAAACTCGTGCTCGAGGGCTGACCCTCACCGCACGCGTGTCCACTTTCCCGACCCTCCGGACGCCGCCGGCGAGCTCCGATCCCGACAAGGTGCGCCAGGAGGCCACGGGGAAGCTGCACGCGGCCATCCGCCACAAGGACGCGATCCTGGTCGAACGGATGCTCAAAGCGGGCGCCGATCCGGACCAGAAAGACCCCGCGTCGGGCCGCACCGCCATGGAGCTGGCGATGGATTTCGTGGACAACGCCGTTTAGCCTGCTCAAGCGAGAAGCAGGCGAGGAAGTCAGCCGCGAAAGCGGCACGGCGGAGGAGCCGACGTTGGAGGCGCTGCTCGAGGAGCCTGGGCGGCCTGGTGGGGGCTGGGCAACGTCAAGGCGGATGTGACACAGCCTCGTTAACTTCCTGCGCGTGCAAAAGATGCGCAAGGCGAAGGGCCTGTCCGTCCCCGATCAGAGCCTGCGCATGGTCTTCTTCAACCCCGGGACCGGCAAGACGACGGTCGCCCGGCTCCTGGCGCGGATCTACAAAAACCTGGGGATGCTTTCCAGGGGCACTTCGTGGAAACCGACCGCGCCGGCCTGGTCGCCGCCTATCTGGGCCAGACGGCGATCAAGGTGCGGGAGGTGGTGGGCAGATCGCTGGGCGGCGTGCTGTTCATCGACGAGGCCTACAACCTGATCCAGGACCACGGCGGCCACGACCCGTACGGGCACGAGGCGGTCGCGACCCTGCTCAAGCTGATGGAGGACCATAGGGAAGATCCTCGTCGTCATCGTCGCCGGCTACCCGGCGCTGATGCAGCGCTTCCTGCGGAGCAACCCCGGCCTCCCGTCGCGCTTCAACAAGTACCTGCAGTTCGGCGACTACTCCGCGGGCGAGGCCTGACGCAGATCCTCCTCCGTTCGCCCGCAAAAGCGACTACAGGCTGACCGAGGAAGCCCTCGCCCAGGCGCGCCAGGCTCGCTTCGAAAGCGGCCATGCGACGCGCGACGAGACCTTCGGCAACGCGCGCCTGGCGAGAAACCTGTTCGAGCAGGCGATCAACAACCACGCCAGCCGGATGGTGGCGGCCGCTTCCCCCGACGCCGACAGCCTGATGACGCTGCACGCGGAGGACATACCACCGTGCCCGCGCTGAAAGGAAGCGAGAACCGGCAGCGGTCGTGGTGGCTGGATGCCGTCACGGCGCTGGCGTTCTTCGCCGTGGCCGTCCTGCTGGGCCGGGGCGTGGGGCGGGTCGTGCCTTTCGCCGGCCTGTTCCTGTTCCTCGTGAACGCCGGGCTGGGCTACTGGCATGCGCGCGCGGCCTGGCGCGCCCTGCTCGACGCGCGCGGCAGGTAAGCAGGGGCCGGGCGTCGAATAAGGGGGAGGCATGTCCTCCTTCTCAATCGAGCGCTTCCCGGCCTTCCGGTCGCCCGACTTCCGCAACCTGTGGCTGGGCCAGATCATCTCCGCCGCCGGATCGCAGATGCAGTTCTGGGCGCTGAACTGGCAGATCTACGACGTCACGAACGACCCGCTGTACCTCGGCCTGATCGGGCTGGTGCGCGTCGGCCCGATCCTGGTGTTCTCCCTGCTCGGCGGCATGATGGCCGACGCCCGCGACCGGCGCGGCCTGCTGCTCATCACGCAGTCCACCCTGGCCCTCGTCGCCCTCGCCCTCGCGCTCCTCACCTACGCCGACCGGGCCGGCGTGGGGGCCATTTATCTTCTGACGGCCCTGGGTGCGGCGGCCATCGCCTTCGACAACCCGGCGCGGCAGGCGCTCATCCCGTCGCTCGTGCCGCGCGAGCACCTGCCCAACGCGCTCGCCCTGAACTCCACCGGCATGCAGGTCGCCACCATCTGCGGCCCGATGCTCGCCGGCCTGGTCATCGCCCGCGGCGACGTCGCCGGCGCCTACGTCCTCCATGCCGTCTCGTTCGGCGCGGTCCTCGTCGCTCTGCTCCGCCTGCGCTACCGCCCCGTCGATGCCGCCACGGGGAGTATCGACCTGGACGCGCTCAAAGAGGGGCTCAACTTCGTCCGGCGCACCCCGATCCTGGTCTCGACGATAACGCTGGACTTCTTCGCCACCTTTTTCTCGTCGGCGTCCGCGCTCCTGCCCGTGTTCGCCAAGGACGTGCTGCGCGTCGGGCCGGAGGGCTACGGCGTTCTGGCGGCGGCGCCGGCGATCGGCTCCCTGGTCACGGGCGGGGCGATGGCGCTGCTCCCGCCGCTCGTGCGGCAGGGCGCGGCGCTGTTCTGGGCCGTCGTCGCCTACGGCGTCGCCACCATCGGCTTCGGCCTCTCGACCTCGTTCCCGCTTTCGATGCTCTTCCTGGCCGGCACGGGCGCCGCCGACACCGTCAGCACCGTGCTGCGCCAAACCATCCGCCAGACCGTCACGCCCGACCACCTGCGCGGGCGCATGGTCTCGGTCACCATGATCTTCTTCATGGGCGGCCCGCAGCTCGGCGAGCTCGAAGCCGGCCTGGTCGCCCGCCTGATCGGCGCCCCCCTGTCCGTCGTCACCGGCGGCATCGGCTGCCTGGTCGCCGCCGCCGTGATAGCCCACCTCGCCCCCCACCTGCGCCACTACCGCCCCGCACCTAACGGTCCGCATTACCCAGGGGCGGCTGCATCTCCAGTTGCCCCAAAGCAATGAAGCTTTCCAAATCTTCTTTCTCGTCCGGCAGCCATCGCTCGAAGACGGCGCGCACGGCCGCGAGTTGCTCTGGTGGGGCCTGTCCTAACATCCGCGTGACGTCCGCTAGATCCTGCGCTCGTCCCGCCTGGAACTTCATGAGAACAAGGAACGGGAGGGGGAGCACCGGCGCCCCCTGAGCGTCCCGGTTTGACTGTGCCTGAGCGATCGCTTGCTCACACCACCCCTGAGAACACTCGACAACGTCCAGGGGGAACCCTTCTGGCGAACTCCAAGAGCTGCCCCCGATGCTCCACTCGCCATCGTAGGTGAAGCCTGCCTGCGCCAGCTTCGCGCGCACTTCCGCCGCGTTTTGGAAGCGCACCAGAATATCCAGGTCTCTGGTGGCACGCTCCGGCATGTACAGCCTGGTTGCAGCCGCCCCGATCACAGCCCATAGACGATCTTCTAAAACCGAGCTGAGATCCGGAAACTGCATCATGGCTGTTCTCCCGCGCAGAAAGTCCGCGGCGCTGCCCGAACCCGGCTTCTGGTGCTTCCGCGCGATTTTGATGAAGAGTTTACGTGTCTGAACTTTCGCATCCATACTGCGTTCGCCTTTCACGCCTGTATAATACGTGAACGGGTGTTGTTTCCCTGCCAGGGCTTTGATTCGGTTAAAGGCGGCATTTGTCCGCCGCAGGCGGCTGTGCTACAATGGTGGCGAGGGGGCGGTGTGCTTTCGGCCTGTATCGTGAACTGGAACACGCGGGAGGAGCTGCGGGCGTGCCTCCTTTCGCTCCGGGCGCACCCGTACGCGGGCGGCCAGGAGATCATCGTGGTGGACAACGCGTCCGCCGACGGTTCGGCACGGATGGTGCGGGACGAGTTCCCCGAGGTCCGGCTCGTCGCGAACACGAGCAACGAGAGCTATGCCCGGGGGACCAACCAGGCGCTCGCGCTCGCGCGGGGCGCCCTGCTGCTCCTGCTGAACCCGGACGTGGAGGTGACGCCCGGCGCGCTGGACAGGCTGGCGGCGTTCCTCTCATCGGAGCCGGACGCGGCGGCCGCGGCTCCGAAGCTGATCCATCCGGATGGGCGCGTGCAGGCGTCCTTGCGGGGCTTCCCCGAGCCGGGGCCGCTCCTTTGGGACATTCTCCTTCTGCCGCGCGTATTTCCTTATAGCCGTGTGCTTGGCGCGTACCGGCTGACCTACTGGGACTACGACAAGCCGGGCCCGGTCCCGCAGCCGATGGCGTCCTGCCTGATGGTGATGCGCCGGGCATACGAAACGGTAGGACCGATGGACGAACGGTTCCCGCTGTTCTTCAACGACGTGGACTGGTGCCTGCGGGCGTACGCGGCGGGGTGGAAGATCTACTACACGCCCGAGGCGGCCGTGATCCATCACGGCGGGGCGAGCACGAAAAAGGTGCGTGCGGCGGCCGTCTGGGAGTCGCACCGCGCGCTGCTGCGGTTCTACGAGAAACACTACCATCCCAAGATCGCGCGCCCGCTGTATGCGCTGATACGCGCGGCGGTGACGCTCCTTGCCTGGGCGCGCACGGGGCGCTGGGGACAAAAACTTGGCGGCGAGGAAAGCACAACAAACTCGGGCGCACCTGCGGGTCTGCATCGTGAGCTGGAACACCAGGGAGGACCTGCGGGCGTGCCTCCAGAGCCTGCCGGCCGCGGCGACGCGCCATGAGGTCGAGACAGTGGTGGCGGACAACGCGTCGTCGGACGGCAGCCCGGAGATGGTGGCGGCGGAGTTCCCCGGCGTCTGCCTGCTCCGCTCGCCCACGAACGAGGGCTTTTCCGGCGGCAACAACCGCGCGCTCGCCGGCCTCGACGCGGCCTTCGCCTTGCTGCTGAACTCCGACACCGTGTGCGCCCCCGGCGCGCTCGACGCGCTCCTCGACTTCGCGGACGCCAACCCCGACGTCGGCATCGCCGGGCCCAAGGTGCAGAACCCGGACGGCTCGCTCCAGTATTCGTGCCGCCGCTTCCCGACGTTCGCCGCCGGGCTGTACCGCAACGTGTACCTGGGACGGCTGTTCCCCCGTAACCGGCCCGCCGCCGACTACCTGATGCAGGACTTCGACCACGCGTCCGTACGCGACGTGGACTGGGTGTCGGGCTGCGCCCTGCTCATCCGGCGGCAATGCCTGGAGGAGATCGGCCCCCTGGACGCCGAAACGTTCTTCATGTACTGCGAGGACATCGACTGGTGCCTGCGCGCCCGTCAGGCGGGGTGGCGCGTCGTCTACTTCCCGGGCGCGATCATCACCCACGCCATCGGGCGCTCGTCGGACCCGGTGGCGGAGCGGATGATCGTCGAGCACCACCGCTCGATGTGGCGCTTCTACAAGAAGCATCGCGCCTTCTTCGCCCGCACCATCCCGCCGCTCCTCCGCCCGCTCGTGCCCGCCGGCATCTTCCTGCGCGTGGCCGTGCGCATCGGGCGCCGCCGCGTGGTCAACCCCCTACTCTATCCCGTCCTGAGGCTTTTCGCCCGTGGCAAAACCGACAAAGCGACGCAGTAGCGCGCCGCCGCCCTCCCCCGCGGGGGCCGGCAACGGCGTCCGTCCCGCCGCGCGCGGGGCGACCGCGGCAAGGAGCGAGCGGGGAAGATTGATCGGCCTCCTTCCCGACCTGGGGCCGCTGGGCCGGGCCGGTTTCTGTGCCCTGCTGGCCGCCCTGGCGCTGGCCCCGATCCTGGGCGGCCTGCCGTCCGGTCCCACCTACGGCAGCGATCCCGCCCTGGGGCTGCTGCGCATCCTGGTCCTGCTCGCGGCGCTGTGCCTGAGTATTCAACCTCCCCCTTCCCGCCCCGGGAAGGGGTACCCAGAGAGTACCCGGGGGGTGAGGGCCGCCGTCTGGACCCTGCTGGGCCTGACGCTCGCCTCCCTGCTGGTCCATTCGCGCTTCCTCACCAGCCCCGTCCTGCTGTTCGCCATGCTGCCCGCGACGCTCGACTGGCTCTGCTACGCGCTCGTTTTCACCCTGGCCCTGACGGTGGCGCGCGACCGGAAGGCGCTCCTGCTGCTGGTGGAGGCGCTCCTGGTGGGGGCGGCCTGGGTCGCGCTCAAAGGGGCGGGCGAATACGGCGACTATGTTCAGGCGGGGAGCCCGCAGGGGCGCGTGCAGGCGACCTTCGTCAGCCCCAACTTCGCGGCCGGCTTCCTCGGCCTGTGCCTGCCCATCGCGGCGGCGGCATTCCTCCGGGCGCGCTCCAACCTTCTCGTCGTGATCACCGGCCTTTGTGCCGCCCTGACGTCCGGCGTGCTGGTGGCGACGGGATCGCGCCTGGGCATCGCGGCGGCGGGAGCGGGTCTGGGCGCGGCGTTCCTGATGGCGCTGATCGGCGGCCTGCGGCTGCCGTGGGGGCGGATCGGGGCGCTGGCCGCCGCCGCCTTGTTGCTTGGCTGGGGGTTCCGGGGGCCGATCACCAACCGGGTGTCGGGCGGCGCCGGCGGCCAGGAGCCCTCCGGGGCGTTCCGCTCCTGGACCTGGCGGGGGACCCAGGCCATGGTGCGCGCGCACCCCGTCCTGGGCACGGGCCCGGGGACCGACGCGTTCCCCTACCCGGCCTACGCGCGCGTCGCCAAGAACAACCTCGCCCACTCGTCGTACCTGCAGCTGGCGGCCGAGCAAGGGCTGCCCGCGCTCGCGGCGGCGGGCGCGGCGCTCGCCCTCACGCTCCTCGCCGGGCTCCGCGTTCTGCGCCGCCCGCCGGACGAGGCGGAAGCGGGCGCCACGCGCCGTCTGCTGCTCTGCGGCCTCTACGGCGGCCTCGTGGCCGGCGTCCTCCGCAGCGCCATCGACTCCGAGTGGTCGCTGCTGGGCAACGCGCTCCCGTTCTGGGCGGTGGCCGGGCTGGTCGCCGCACCTACACCTACCCCCCCTTCCCCCGGAGGGAGGGAGGAAGGGGCAGGGGGGCGGCACCCAGAGGGTACCCGGGCGTTAGGTCTCCTCCTCGCCCTCGCGATCACCACGGTCCTGTTCTTCAACGCCCTGAGGCTTCAGGGGGCGATGGCGCTGCGGCGCGAGAGCCCGGCCGCGGCGCTCGCCCGGGCGGAGAGGGCGGCGCAGGCGTGGCCGCGCGACCCGGCGGCGCTCGCGCTGCTGGCGGGGCTCGTCGGCGGCGAGAGGGCGACCGCGCTGTACCGGGAAGCGGCGCGCGTGGAGCCCTCGGGCAGGCGCTTCTTCCAGCTGGGCAGGCACTGGGATGGTGATGGGCGGCATGCCGAGGCGCCCGGGGCTCGGCACCAGCGCGCGATCGCTCCACCGGAGATAGGCGGCGTGTGCGGCATCGGCGCGCGCGGCGTGGCGGCGGGCCGGGGCCGCAGCGATGGCCTCCCACGCCGCCGCGAGGCCGACGGGCGAGGCCACGATGCCCAGCTTCGGCTGGTAGACCCGGCCGATCTCCTCCGGGTCGGGGTGGACGTGGACCAGC
>JAUJNC010000126.1 GCA_030446525.1 Armatimonadaceae bacterium | reverse complement strand
TCTGCCGAATGAAACCGGCTCAGGGTCTTGTCAGAAGGGGGTGCCTGGCCGAAGTCGGCGAAGAGTATCTGGTGTACCTGGATTCCGGAGGGATGGTGGATGTGGCCATGACCGACGGCCCCTATCAGGTGGAATGAATCAATGCCCGGAATACGTCGGATAGGCGTCCGGGGAAAGAGACCCAGGACGGACGGGTCTTAAGCGCTCCTAACGAGAACGACTGGCTGTTGCGTTGCACCAAGGCGCAAACGCGAGATAGGCAATGACAGCGCGGAGAGCAGACAACGAGCGCTGAGTCTGCCTGCGAGGGAACCGGCAATTGGAGTACTCCGCGCCGCAGTCCGGCAACGAAAAATAAGGTAATAATATACTTGACTCACCTGGTTTTCAGTGCTCGCCTGCTAGACAAAAAGGGTTTTTCGCGCATGCGCGAAAAACGTTCGTAACACTGGCGCAACGTTCTAATGGCGGCGCAACGCTCGGATTGAGGGCGGTTCACAACGTTGCCGTTGTATTACAGGCGTGTTATCCTGAACCGGAGTTATTACATTAAAAATGTAATAACCCGTCAAGCGACCAAACGTGGCACGCCGTTTAGCGGGCTGTCTGCTTTGCCGGGAAGAGGTGAAGGATGCCGTCAAAAGGGAAGCGGGAAGAGAGAATAGTCATACCCAATCTGCCAGAGGATGCCACGCCGTTTGAAAGGCTTGAGATATTCACTCAACGCCTGCTTGCTGTTCCGAAAAAAGAGATAGACGACAAGATGGCTGAGGAGGCAGAAAAGCAGAAGGAGCAGAGGAGAACAGCGAAACCATAATGGCCGAAGGTATAGGCGGGCAAGGCGGCACTATGGAATTTGATGCGCCGATCTGTTCGGCAATAGTCCTTTGCAACGACGTGATTGAGGACAAGCGCACTAACAACAAGACGTTGGTGGGCTTGTTCAATAGCCTCATCGTAGTAGAACTGCCTGCCATACATCCCTGGTTCTTCATCCTTGTTTCGGTCACAAATGTACGCGGTGTTGTACCTCTTAGATTTCGCGTTACAAGCCCGTCGGGGAAAGAAGTTCTTGTTCTGAGCGGTGAAGAAAAGTCTGATGACCCTCTATCTGTAATAGACATTGTAGTTGAAATCCACGGATTGCCCCTAGAAGAACTGGGAACCTATTACGTTGATGTTTTCTCGGGAGAACGTCATTTTGGGAATAGGCGTTTCACTGTCTATAAAGCAAGCAAAAAAGGAGCATAAGATATGCTGATCACACTCGACAGCGATTTGCCTGTACGGTTGTTGTTTCAACAACAGACTGAAGATACTGCTCCTCATGATCCTTTCGAAGTGTCTAAAGGGTCTACCGGGAGTTCTAACAAAACGTTTACTCGATGGGTAGGTGTTAAGTTCATTCGTGAACCGCACGTTGATGAAGACGAAGAAGCGTGGCAACGGAAGTTCGCTGGTTCAACAGAAATGCTGATTAAGATGGCAGATGAGGCAGAAGAAGCGTATCGTGCCGGCAGGACGTGGCCGATTGACCATTAAACGGAGTAATCGTGCGATCACGTGTTGACCAACGTTTTCGGGTATGCTTCAGGCGTTTACCAAAGCATGCCCGAAAAGCCGCATTCGCCGATTACCGATTGTGGCGGATTGACCCCTTTGCGAATGGCTTGCATTTCAAGGAGGTTGTTGAGAAACACTATATATGGTCAGTGAGGGCAGGGATCAGTTATCGAGCGTTAGGGAAGAAGATTGAATCTGATTTGATTGTATGGTTTTGGGTTGGTTCACACTCAGATTACGATAAGTTGCTTGAACAGTGGCAGAAAGCAAGTAACGCAAAGGCCCCAAAAGTGCAATAATTAGTCCGCTCTTGGCCCTCCTCTCGGCTATGGATTTGGGCGCGTTGTGCCGATAGTTCGGGTATGGTCACTCTCTCCTGCCCGCACTGCGGCAACCGCAAAGACGTTATCAAGTTCGGCACCAACCGCTGCGGCACCGCACGCTGCCGCTGTCACGGCTGCAAGAAGACCTTCACGCTCAACCCCAAGAGCCGCGCCCTCACGCCCCAGAAGGAGCAGCAGATTTGCCGGGCGCTGCGGGAGCGCACTTCCCAACGTGGCATCGCCCGCACGCTCCAGGTGGGCCGGCAGAGCATCCGGGCCGTGCGTAAAAAAACGCCGCCCGCGTAGAAGCCAAGTTCCAGCAGCACGGCATCACGAGTGTGCCCGCACCGCAGGGCGACGCTATCGAGATCGAGGAACTCTGCATCCGGGTGTCTGCCAGCCTGTGGCTGTGGACCGCCGTGTCTCGCCAGGTGCGACAGGTGGTCGGCTTTGTCATCGGCGATGTCACGCTTGCGTGACAGGACCACACCGACCCGATGCTGAGACTGGTCTGGTCGGACGTGCCCGAAGATTACCGGGACAAGCCGGTCCACACCGACTACTTGGGCGCCTATGGCCGCTTCTTTGCAGAAGGGCAGCATCACCCCTGTGATAAAGGCTCTGGTCAGACGAGCCAGGTCGAAGGTCTCAACACCAAGTGGCGCCCGCGCCCATCCGGTTTGGTACGCCGCTCGTGCGGCGTGCATCGCAAGCGCGAGGACGACCTGATCGAGGCGTTTCTTGCTGCTGGTAGAGGAGCACAACCAGCAGTCCGCCAAGGGCTGGGAGCGCCGGCAGGGCCAGGCAAGCATAGCAACGCAGCTAAATCCATAGCCCTCCTCTCAATGGGTTCGGGCTGTCAATCCCCTGCAGGTTGCCAATAAGCTTGTACGTGAGTCGGCTTCTGCAACCCCGCCAAGCGCCTTCACGAACCGTGCCGAATCACCTGCCTTTGGGTTGTCGCCACCCGCCTTGCGGTTGTTGAATCTGAAAAGCCTGTTCGTCAAGATAAGCCAGCAGGTGTTCCGGTTCCACGCTGACATACGTGCCGTCTAACATCCGGTCGGTGAGGCTCCAGAAGTTCTCAATCCCGTTCGTGTGAACCTTGCCTTCAACGTATTTAACGGCGTGGTCTACGAACTCATGATACGAGGGAAGCGCGTCGGTGAAGAGTCGTGAGCCTTCGGCAACGTTCATACAAACCTGCCGCTGCAACGTCACTTTCAGCGTGTCATTGACGACCGTTGTACGCACCTGGCTTGCCGTCTTCTCCTCTTCGCCGTGCTTGTTGACGACGGTTTCGCCGCGCTCAAGGACGCCCATGACGACGGCTTTGCCCGCCGTGCCGCGTCCCTGAATCTTCTTCTCGCGGGCGTCCTTGTGCATGTTCTTGGCTTTGCCGCCGACGAAGGTCTCGTCGGCTTCCACTTCGCCGGAAAGCTTCTCAAACGTGCCCGTCTTCAGCGAATAGCGGACGCGATGCAGCATGAACCATGCAGTCTTCTGCGTGACGCCGATGTTCCGGTGAATCTCATACGAAGAGACGCCGTTTTTACAGTTTACGAGCATCCAATAGACCATTATCCACTTGTCAAGGCCGATTGGACTGTCTTCGAAGATGGTTCCCACTTTGACGCTGAACTGCTTCTTGCATCCCTTGCACTTCCAGACACGCCGGGTAGACAGGAACGAGGGTTCCAGGCACCCGCACCGGGGGCAAAAGACGCCGTTAGGCCAGCGCATATTGACGACGAATGCAAGGCAAACGTCGGGGTCGGAGAAGTAGCGAATGGCTTCAAGGAGCGTTTCGGGAACCTGTTTTGTTTCAGTCGCGGGGTTCATTTTTGCTTCCGGTCTATCTTTGTGCTTATCTGATATACTATATCGCCGCACCTAAACCCGGAAGCAAAACGGGTGAGTCAAGTATATTATTACCATACCTTTCCCTGGTCCTTCAGCCAAACTGCCTGCAATGCGGGAGGTTATTGTCGGTGGTACGACGCCAGCATGGCCTACATCAAGAACAAGGATGTCAACCGCTGCCCGAGTATCCAATACACATCCACCCACGCCCTTGCCTATAATGCCTTCGGCATCAACAGGTATACGATCGCCTTGCGGTCCCTAACGTGGATCAACCAGCCGGCGGGCACCATCATGTTCGGTGACGCCGCCCAGATCGCCGCGCCCGCCGCCTCGGATGAGTTCAAGCCGGAGACATGGAGAGAAGCGAACTTCGTGGATCACGATATGTACTTCCCGCAGAACGCGCCCGATCAGCGCGCTAGCTGCGCACCGCCTAACTGGTGGTGCAACAAGGACAGCACGTACTACCTCCGCCGTCCGGTCGCGCGTCATCAGGGAGGCACGAACTTCGCCTTCGTCGACGGCCATGCCAAGTGGTACAAGCTGGATCGGGTGATCAAGACGTCCGCGGGTCAGCCGATGCCCTGGGGACACGAGGAATGCCTCAACGACAACCTGTAAACGATACATGGTGATCGCGAACGGGAGGGTCATTCCCCTCCCGTTCCGGGCTGCATCCGCAGCCTGACGCAGCAGCTTTATCGGCTGCCGGCCTGAGTTGTTCGCGGGCTAATTCGCAGGGAGGTCAGCAATGGAGATAAGGCGGCGACACGTGGCGGGCACAGCGCTATTGCTCTGTGCCCTGCCGATCCTGGCGTTGGGCGCGACGGGGGCACAGAACGAACGCCGGCAGCGCATCATCGATTTCTGCACCGAGGACATCGATCAGGCGCAGGTCATTGAATTTAAGGGCGTCAAAGGCGGGTCAGAGCATAACAAGCTGGAGAACGTCTCCTCACCCGTGCGCGCCGGAAAGACCGCCTTCAAGCACTGGGTGGACCAGCAGGGGGAGCGCTCGGAACTGGCAATGAAGCGCGTAAAGATCGGCGATACGAATTGGTACGGCTGGTCTATGCAGATCCCGGAGGACTTCGACCCCGCAGGGCACCATACCAATGTCGCCCAGTGGGCTTCCTATCCCACCGTAGCGGGCCGCCGGTTTCCCGGCGGGGCCAATGGACACCAGATGCGCTTTGAAAGCTCCGGCGAGCTTACCTACACGCTGCACCACCAGGGGGCCGGCACGGTCAAGACAGCGCAGGGGACCGAGATACTCAGCGTCGAGATGCAGAAGTACGTCCTCAGCCACTCGGACCGGATGAAGGGCAAGTGGGCGGACTTCGTGATGCACGCGAAGTGGACCGGCCACGAGGACGGTTTCTTGGAGCTGTGGATAAAGATCGGCGACGGCCCCTATGAGCGCAAGATCCATCACAAAGGGCGCACCTGGTGGAACGACGAAGGCACCGGTCCTTACTTCAAGATGGGAGCCTATCTGGGTGATCCGGGCTGGAAGGGAAAGCCCCCGAAGGTCCTTTATACAGATGAGTACCGCCTGGGGACGGCGGAGGCCGGGTTCGATGCGGTTGCCCCGCCGGGCGGAAAGGCTGGGAAGTAGAAATGAAGACAGGCATCGTCAAAGCGTCTTTCTGTGTCGCTGTGCTCCTCACGCCGGGGCTGCTTTCGCGCGCCTCGTTCGGTCAGGGAACGGCGCGGACCCTTACCGGCGATCTGGAATCCGGTGACTTCAAGCAGTTTCATGGCCGGGAAGCCGCCGACCACGAACTCAAGATCGTTACCTCCCCGGTGCGCGCGGGCAAGTATGCGGCGCGGGTGGAAGTGAACAAGAATGAGTACAACGTCGGCGGCGGCAGATTCCGGGCGGAGGTGACCCACAACGGCGCGGGCGGGGCCAACCAGGAGAAGGAGCGCTGGTTCGGCTTCAGCCTCTACCTGCCGGATGACTGGAAGACGATCACCTTCCCCGGCAGCGACATCCTGTTCCAGATCCACGAGCGGCCCGACAAGGGCGAGGATTGGCGGAGTCCTCCGCTCGCCTTCCGGGTGGCCGGGGACAAGATGGAGTGGGCGATCCGCTGGGACTCCAAGGCGCTCAGCGAAGGCAACCAGGCGGAAGGGACGGCGACGGTCTACTCCGGCCCCCTGGTACGAGGCAAATGGATCGACTGGGTGGTGCGTGTGCGATGGTCGTACCAGCCGGACGGCCTGGTGGAAGTGTGGCGGGACGGGAAGAAGGAGGCGACCCACCGCGGCCCGAACTGCTACAACGACGGGCGAGAGATGTATCTGAAGATCGGCAACTATCACACCGGCACGCGCGGCAAGCTCTGGCCGGAAGGGTTGGAACAGCGGGTCAGCTACTTCGACGAGGTGCGCATGGGCGGCCCAAAGGCGACGTATGCCGATGTGGCGCCCCCAAAGGCGGCGGAGAAGGGGACGGCGCGGACCCACCCGGCCAACCAGAACGCGGTATCTGTCCTTCGTAGAGCCGCGAACGGGGACAGGCGGGCGACGGCAACGCGATACCCGATGAAACGTTTCCTGACCCCCTCTTCTTTGTTGCTTATGATGGGAGCTATCCTTATGGGAACTGCCGATCCCGCCCGCGCCGACATAACGGACCAGACGTACCACAGCGCCTTGATGGGCCGCGCCGTTCCCATCAAGGTTTATACTCCGCCCGGCTACGAGACGAGCGAAGACGGCTACCCCGTCGTCTACAACCTCCATGGCGGCGGCGGCAGCCCCGAGCGGCAGTGGGACCGCACGCGCGCCACGCTTACCGACGCGATGGAGAACCGGCGCGTGCGCCCGATGATCTGCGTATACGTCAACGGGCTGGGCAACACCGAGTTCGTCAACACCGCCGACGGCAAGCCCATCGAGAGGAGCATTATCGAGGAGCTGATCCCCTGGGTCGATACGAACTACCGCACCATCGCCTCCAAGGCGGGTCGCGCGGTGGACGGCTTCTCGATGGGCGGCTTTGGCTGCCTCAGCGTTGCCTTCCGCAATCCCGACACCTTTTGCGCGGTCGTCTCCTACGGGGCGGCGCTGGGCATCAAGGGGAACGGCCCGAACTACAGAAGCCCGGAACATTTCGCACAGCACGACCCGTGGTCCGTGGTTCGCGCTAACACCGAGGCCGTGCGCAAAGGGGTGCGGGTGCGCATGGTCTGCGGCGAGGCCGACGGACTGTATCCGAGCAACGTGAAGTTCAAGGATCTCCTGGAGAACCTTACGATCCCGGTGGATTGGGTGCCTGTGGCCGGCGTTGCCCATAACACCAAGGGGCTCTACGAAGAGGTCGGATTGGAGAGCCTGCAGTTTCGGGAAGAGACCTTCCAGATCGCGGCCAGCGGCGGCCCGATGGACATCCCGGTGACGCGAGCTCGTGCTGACCGGGGGCTTGTCGCCGCCACGCGCCTCGGTGATGAACCCGCTCCCTTCCGCCCCTCCGGCCCGCTGCCCAGGCTCAAAGTCAGCGAGAACGGGCACTACCTGGTCACCGAAGACGGCCGTCCCTTCTTCTTTCTGGCCGACACCGCCTGGCTGCTCTTTCAAAAGCTCGACCGCGAGGAAGTAGACAAGTACCTGGAGGACCGGGCGGCAAAGCAGTTCTCGGTCGTGCTCGCCCACATCCTGCCCTGGCGTCAGGGGAACAAGAACATCTACGGGCAGACCGCCTTTGCAGACGGCGACTGGTCCAAGCCCAACGAGACCTACTGGCGATACTGCGATCACATCATCGACCAGGCCGCGGCCAAAGGGCTCTACATCGGCGTCCTGCCGATGTGGACCCGCAACTATATCAACCTGGTCGGGCAGGAAGGCGCGCCGCCGCTGATCGACGCCGTAGCCGCGCGGGAGTACGGCAGGTTCCTCGGCAGGCGCTACGGCCAGAACAGACACATTATCTGGGTCCTCGGGGGCGACGCCGCGCCGAGGTATGAGGACATCCATGACGCGCTGGCTCGGGGGATCACCGAGGGGGCTGGCGGCGATGCGGGCAGGGCGCTCTTCACCTACCATCCCAAGGGGACGCCGGACTCCTCGGCCACGTGGTTCCACGAGCGGGACTGGCTGGACTTTAACCTGATCCAGTCGTCCCACAGCCTTTGGAAGGCGAACTATGTCGAAATCAGCCGGGACTACGCGCGCAGGCCGTATAAACCCATCCTGGAAGGCGAGCCCTGCTACGAGAACCACCCGATCCGCCACCGCCCGGAAAACGGGTATTTCAACGCCTGGCACGTGCGGATGACAGCCTACTGGTCGGTCTTCGCCGGCGGCTGCGGCTTCACCTACGGCGGCAACGGCATCTGGCAGATGGACAAGCACGGGCTGCCGCCGCACCGCGCCTCGCATGCCAACCTCACCTGGGACAAGGCCCTGGACCTGCCCGGCGCAGGGCAGATGAAACACCTGCGGCGGCTGATCGAGTCGCGCCCGTTCCTTTCGCGCGTTCCGGACGACGGTACGATGCTTCTCTCCCCCCCCGGAGAGAAGCGGGACCGCATCCAGGTGACTCGCGGGGTGGACCGCACCTGGGCGATGTACTACCTGACCACCGGGCAGTCATTCACCGCGAGCGTGGCCAATCTGAAGGGGCCGACCTTGAGCGCCTGGTGGTTCAATCCGCGCGACGGCAGGACCTACGGTGACGCCGGCAGACAAGCGGATCAGCCGTCCGCCCGGGTGAGCATCACCGAGGCCAGGTGCGAGTTTAATCCACCGGGTGAACCGGGCGAAGACAACGACTGGGTGCTCGTGCTCGACGATGCATCACGAAACTACCCGCCGCCGGGACAAGCAGTTCGGTCGCAATCGGCGGACGCCGGCCTTCCACAAAAGAGATGAACACGAAAAGCGTGACGCAACTGCTCGGAGCCGCGGCGGCCCTCCTGGTGACCGCGGACGCCCTCTCCGCCGCAGAAGGACTCCCCTCCGGCACGACGGGCAGTGTGCCGCAGTACCGCACGTATGAGACGCGGATCGTCAACAAGAAGCCCTATGAAAACAGGTTCCGGGATGTTGTCCTGGATGCGGAGTTCACCGCGCCTTCGGGCAAGAAAACGAAGTTCTGGGGCTTCTATGACGGCGACGGCAAGGGTGGGCAGGAGGGAGATGTCTGGAAGCTGCGTTTCCTGCCCACCGAGGTGGGAACGTACCGTTACACCTACGCCTGGTCGGATGGAACGCCCGGCGGGCAGGGCATGTTCGCCTGCGTGTCTGAGGGCGCGGGCAAGGGGATCCTCCGGGCGTACGCGTCCAACCCGCGCTGGCTCTCCTGGAACGGCGCTGACCCGGTGATGCTGCGCTCCTACTACGTCGGCAGGCTGACCCACACGGATCTGCCCTGGTCCATCCAGAACGTCTACCAGCCCCTGCTCGAGCGCGGTTACAACCAGGTCCAGTTTATCGGCTCGCTCTACGGCTACGACGACAAGGGCCTGCGGGACGCTCCCTCCGGACGCGCGCCCAACGCCGGCAGAGGCTACAATGTCAACCTCGCCGGCTGGAGGAACGCCGAGAGCCACTTTCAGTGGCTTAACGACCACGACATCACGGTCCATCACTGGACGGGGCTGGGCATCGGCCGCAAAGACGAATGGCAGAACTGGTCGGCCGACGAGAAGGAGTTCCACATCCGCTATATCCTGTCGCGCCTGGCGCCGATGGCGAACCAGTGCTGGGGCTACTGGTGGGAAGTCCAGGCGCCCGACGATTT
Organism: Armatimonadaceae bacterium; assembly: GCA_030446525.1. Next base: position 3,391 of record JAUJNC010000126.1, on the reverse strand, counting down.
CCTGGAGCTGCTGGACAGGTACGATCCCTGGGACCACCTGCGGGGCGGCCAGAACGTCAAGGACGAGATCTCTTTCGCCCAGCCCAAATACACCTGGATGAACCAGTCTGAGGGAAGTACGCTCTTCACCCCCGAGCAGTTTCATGCCCGGGCCTTGGCTCTGTGGGACCGCCTGAGTCCGAAGATGCCGCTCGTCATGAACGAGACCCTGATGTGGCACAGCAACCCCAAGCAGGGCGAGGTCTCGGACGTGACCCTGCGCCGGCTCGCCTGGGCGGCCACCACCGCGGGAGCATCCTTTGTCTGGAACTGGGCCGGGACAGAAACGACCAAAGAGTGGGCCTACGCGTCCAAGATGTTCGAGTCGTCCGCGGACGAGTGGCTGGACATCCTGTACGACGCGTTCGACAACGAGGTGGAGATGGGGCCGCTCGTTCCGGCGGACCAACTGCTAAGCGATTCGTCCTCCGGTCCAACTTGGGTGATGTCGGGCGGGGGACAGTACCTGGTGTTCGCTCAGGACGGGGGCAGCTTCACGCTGGATGTGGATAAGGGCGAGTACCAGCAGATCTGGATTGACGCCAGGGCGGGAAAGAAGCAGGCGGGTTCCCTTAAGGCCAGCGGCGGCCCGATGCGCTTCACGGCACCGGATACGGCCTCCGATTGGGCGCTGGTGCTGCGACAGCCGCGCCGCGCGAAGACGACGGTCGGTCTCATCGGCCAGAGCATCCTGCACTATCCCAATAAAGGCAAGGCCCAGAACAACCTCTTCGACTTTCTTAGCCGCTGGGGCAACGGTCACTATGACCTGAAGTTCGCAACGGAGAGCGGCGCGGGGATGCACAGCGCGATTCCCGGAGCGATGGAAGTGGCGAAGGCGGGTTCTGATTTCTTTATTCCCTGCGAGGGCACGGCCTATCCGCTGGAGAAGGGCGGCGAGACGCGCACCCTGGCGAACATGGGGCGCTACGTCGAGGCCGCGCGCAAGTCCGGCTCCGTTCCCGTGATGTTCATGCCCTACGCTCACCGGTCCTGGTACGGCGACCCGAGATACCTTCCCGAGAGCCGCGACGGCAAGCTTCTGGGAGGCCCTGATAACATCATCCCGGAGGGGATCAAGACTTACAAACGCATTGCCGAGAAGCTGGATATCGAATATATTCCGGTGATGGAGGCGCATGTGATCGCGCACGAACGGCTGCGGGGCAGGGATCTGGATGCCTATTACGCCGACAACGTGCACATGACGCCGGACGGGCACTTCCTGAACGCCTGCGTGACGCACGCGGTCCTGATGAAACTCCGGCCCGAGGAGATCGAGTTTGAGGGCGACGCGGCAGGTCTGGCGCTCAAGGACGAGAGCATCCAGATCGCACGCGAGACGATTCGCCGCTACCAAGAGCAGCGGGGAAGCGCCGCGCTGGCGAAGGAGCCGGAGGCGAAACACGCCTTCGTCCACCCCGGCATCGCCCACAGCCGGGCGGAGCTGGACTTCATCAAGGCCAAGGTGAAGGCGGGCGAGCAGCCCTGGCGATCCGGCTGGGAGGAGCTGCGGGCCTGGGAGGGCGCTTCCCTCTCCTGGCAGACGAGGCCCTTCGCGATCGTCGAGCGGGGCGCCTATGCGAAACCCAACATCGGCGGCGGCGAACTGCAGGACGCCGCCTCGGCCGCGTACGCCCACGCGCTGCAGTGGCATATCACCGGGAACGAAGCCCACGCGAAGAAGGCCGTCGAGATCATGAACGCCTGGGCTGGCACGCTGAAGGAGATCAAAGGCAGTGACCAGAAGCTGCTGGCGGGCATGAGCGGTCACATCTGGGCCAATGCCGCCGAAATCGTCAAGCACACGTTCGACGGATGGCGGGAACAAGACCAGGCCAGGTTTCGCTCCATGCTGCTGGGCGTCTACTGGCCGCTGATGGAGGGATTTAGGCCGGGCTACAACGGCAACTGGGACGCCTCCATGATCAACTCCATCATGGCGATCGGCGTCTTCTGCGATGACCGCGAAAAGTTCGACTACGCCGTGGACTATTTCCACAACGGCCGGGGCAAGGGGGCGCTTGGCAACTACGTCTACCCGTCCGGCCAGTGCCAGGAGACGACCCGCGACCAGAACCACACGCAGATGGGCCTGGGCTATCTGGCCAACGCCTGCGAGATCGGCTACCACCAGGGGCTGGACCTGTGGGGCGCGCTGGAAAACCGTCTGGCCAAGGGCTTCGAGTACTCGGCGCGCGTGCAGCTCAAGCTCCCCGTACCCGTCGAGGGCAAGCTCGGCGAACGCGGCATCGGCCGGCTCGCCCCAATCTACGAGCAGGTTTACAACCACTACCACCACCGCCGGGGCATGGAGATGCCCCACACGAAGGGAGTTCTGCTCAAAGGCCGGCCGGAAGGGTTCAACCGCTCGTTCCTGTCCTGGGGCACGCTCACCCACGCGGAGGTGGGCGAGCCGGAGAAGGCCGAGCGCCCGGGGAAAGACGGAGCCGCCCCGCCGGCCTGGTGCGCTCGGCGCCCGCCCTCGCGCGGATGTTTCGCGCCCGAAACCCGCGGGTGGAGGTGCGCCTGATGGCGACATGGTCGCGCGCGGACGACCTACCTCAGCCGGGGCCACTGGTACGGAAAGCCGATCGGGGCGATGGCCCGGGACGTGAGGGCCGGCTACGACGTCGCGGCCGCCGCATCGCCCGCCATCCGGGGCGTGATCCCCGTCGGCGAGGCCTGGAACCGCGCCTTTGATGCGGGCGTCGCCGACGCTAACCCCTATGACGGGCTGCAGGCGGGACAGGTCGATCTCTGGGCCTACGATCGCTACCACGCCAGCACCTACGGCTATTACCTCGAGGCCCTCGTGGTGTTCGGCGCCGTCACCGGCCGCGACCCCCGCACGCTGGGCGGGCGAGAGACGGCCGCCGTCGAACTCGGCCTGTCGCCCGCGCAGGCGATCGCGCTGCAGCAGGTCGCCCACGACGAGCTCGCCGCCCAAGCCAAGCGCTGAGCGCGGGGCAAGAAAAAGCCCCGGCGGTGTCCCGCCGGGGCTGGTCGTCAGGCCTAGGCTTCCCGCTATTCGCGGTTGCCGCCCAGGAACATCAGCAGGAACTGGAACATGTTGATGAAGTCCAGGTACAGGCTCAGCGCGCCGTAGCTCGTGGCCACGCCGAGGGCCGACACGTTCCCGCCCAGTTCGTAGTAGGTCATCTTCAGACGCTGGGTGTCGTAGGCTGTGAAGCCCGCGAAGATCAGCACGCCCGCCGCGCTGATGAGGAACATCAGCATGCTGGACTGGACGAAGATGTTGACGATCATCGCCAGGATGATGCCGACCAGGCCGATCATCAGGAAGGTGCCGAGGCCCGACAGGTCCTTCTTGGTGGTGTAGCCGAACAGG
>JAUJNC010000125.1 GCA_030446525.1 Armatimonadaceae bacterium | reverse complement strand
CGGCCCGGACGGCCCGGTGCGCGTAATCCAGTGCGCTGCGGACCGGCCCGGACTGCTCCAGATGGCGGATCAGCCGCTGGAGCGCCTGCAGGTACGCCTCGGCCAGCCGCTGGCGCTCCGTCAGGTTCCAGTCCTCATAATAGCCCGGAAGCAGCTCGCCGCGGTAGCGTCCGACCGCGTCGCAGAGCAGCGGGAAGGCGCCGGCGCCGCCCCCTTTGGCGGCCTGCTCGGCTGCCCGGAGGGCGGCCTCGAACTCGGCCACATCGGTCGTGCATACGGCCTGGTTCAGCCGCACCGAGGCGCGGTCGGCGACGATGACCGTGCCCGCCGCCACCCCCGGCGGTTCCAGCTGGTTGCGCAGCGAGGAGAGCGCCTTGCTCAGGCTGTTGCGCCCGGCGTCCGGGTCGCACTCGGGCCAGAGCATCTCGATCAGCTGCTCCCGCGGATGCGGCCGGACGTAGAAGGCGAGGTAAGCCAGCAAAGCCCCGGTCTTGTAGGTCCGGAATCGCGTGATCGCGCGGCCGGCTTGCTCGACCCGCAGCCATCCTAGAAGCTCGATACGGCATCTTACATCCATGTTACCTTACGAATTGACCCCCGACGCCAGGAAGCCGCCGTCCACGGCGATGCTCTGTCCCGTGACGAAGCTGGCCGCGTCCGAGGCGAGAAACGCGGCCGCGCCGACCAGCTCCTCGGCGTCGCCGAAGCGGCGCATCGGGGTGCGCAGCAGCAGCTCGCGCCCGCGCTCGGTGGAATCGAGCAGCTGGGCGTTGAGCGCGGTGCGGAACACGCCCGGCACCAGCGCGTTGACGTTCACGCCGTCCGGCGCCCAGTCCACGGCCAGGCTGCGCGTGAGCGCGAGCACCCCCGCCTTGGACGCGTTGTAGGCGGCGACCTCGCGGAAGGCGACAAACGAGGCGAGCGAGGCGACGTTGATGATGCGCCCGCGCCCGCCGGCCCGCAACAGCGGGTAGAACGACTGGCAGGCACGCAGCATCCCGGTCAGGTTCGTGTCCAGGATCCCCGTCCACTCCTCCTCGCTCACCTCGGCCGTGGGCCGCCGCACCGTCCGCCCGGCGGCATTGACCAGGATGTCGGTCCCGCCGAACCGCTCCTGTAGGGCGTCCCGCAGGGTGTCGAGGGACGCCCGGTCCCCCACGTCGGCCGCGTGGCGCAGCGCGCGCCGCCCCGCCGCCTCGATCTGGGCGCAGACCTCGTCCACGAGCTCCTCGCGGCGCCCGGTCGGGACCACATGGGCGCCCGCCTCTGCCAGCCCGACGGCGATGGCGCGCCCTAACCCGGACGTCCCGCCGATCACGACCGCGACCCGGCCGGTCAAGTCCGTAAAGTTTCTGGTCATGGTTCCCTTTGCCGCCCACTGCGCGGCCCTACAAGCCCAGATGGGCCAGCGTCGGCGCCGTCAGAACGCGCATCGCGATCTCGCTCAGCTGCTTTTCCGTAAGCATCTCCACCGCGGAACGCGTTTCGGCGCTCAGCGGCCCGAACTTGAACGTGAGCTGCGCCAGCAGCATCTCGCGCTGTCCCGCAACGCGTCCTTCCTCGCGTCCTTCTTCGCGCCCCTCTTCGCGTCCCTCCTCGCGCCCCTGTTTGCGCCCTTGTGCGAGCAAGATCTGTGCATCTGTCATGGCCATATCTTCTACCTCCTTCCTGTGTCTCCTTTCGACCGAATCAACGACAACTTCGTACAACGCCTCCCGCTCTTGAGGCTCCCGCTTATGCCGGATCAGCAAAAGCAGGTAACGCATCGCCCGACGCCACTCTGCGCGGGCGTCGTCAGGCAGGGTTTCCAGATACGTGACCGCTTCGGACAACACAGACGCCAATGCTTCCTGGGGCTCGTCCGCTGCCTGAAGCGCTCGAAGCGCCCAGGCCACGGGGGAACCGGTCAGTGCGTCCGGCGGCGTTACTCGCAGGTTCAGGAACAGCGTGCGGTGCGTCGGCACGAACTCGGCGAGCGGTGCCGGTATGTCCATCAGCGCGTCCAGCCCGAGCGAAGCGGCCCACCGCCGCCTGCCGGTGTAGAAGACGACCGGCACCACCGGGTGCAGACGCCACTGCGAGATGGGCGTCCCGGCGTCCTGCCAGCCGCGCCGCTGCGTTTCCCATAGCTGCGCCATGTAGGAGAGTAAGCGCAAGCCCATCGTGCGGTCGGGCCGCGACTGGTGTTCCAGCAGCACGTAGACCAGGACTTCGCCCGCACTCTCCCGGAAGGGCACGCGGTAGAGCAGGTCGGCTTCCTGCTTATGTAGATCATCCGGCACGAACGAGCGGTTGATGCGCTCGGCGCGGGCGAAGTCCAGCCGCTCGGCGATCTCCGCGGCGATGAGGCGGAGCAGGCCGCGCAGGTTCTCCGGCGACTCCAGCAGCCAGAGGGTTCCCCGGTCGGCGAACTCCCGGATCGGCGGTTCCTGCGCTTCGGCCATACGGACGACTACCCTAAAGTGTTATACCCTGCCCGCCGCGCTGGCGGACGCTGCGATCACGGCGGACCTGAGTTTGCAGCCCTGGCGTGAATGCGGCCCGGCGATCGATTACTCGAAAGCCGTTTCCAGAAGAACAAGGCCCTTGTCCCCGGTGTAGCGGACCGACAGATCTGTCAGCTCTGTCGTGCCGGCGGGGAGGTTGCTTTCGAGGCGGACGATCTTGCCGCCGGGGATGCCGGCCGGCCCGGCGACGCGTTTGCCGTTGATCTCGACGGCTAATGTCCCCGCCTGTTTGGTGGGGTTCTTTACCCTCGTCACCACCGTCTTTTTCCCGGCGGGGATCCGGGCCCAAAAAATGCCGGACCCGGTCCTGGATGTCGGGTCGAGATCCCGGACGCCGGCGGCGGTGCTGTAGCCGAACGGCCCGAAGGGCCGGCGGCCGGCGGGGACAAACTGGTCGCCGGGGCGGGTGTTCCAGGCGCCCTCTTCCTCGCTCAGGGGCGTGGCCCCCGGGTTGGTGGGGGGCACGACCCACTCGGCGTGGACGATCAGGCCGTTGATCGGCCCGGTGATGACGCCCTGCTCGGAGGGGTAGTTGCCCCACCGGATGGGCTTGTCGACGAGGGGGTGCACGTGGTGCCCGTCCTCCGAGGCGGCATAAGCGACGAGGTTGCGGAGCAGCCGGTCGGCCGCGGGGTCCGAACCGGAGCGGGGCACCAGGTCAAAGCCCGACAGCAGCACCGATCCCGCGCCGTCGAAGAACTCGCCCAGCGCGACGCCTTCGAGGCCGCGATCGTAGTTGGCCAGGATCGCGGTGCGGGCAAGCGACTCGGGCCCGGCCAGCTTGAACCCACGCGTGACCGGGTAGACCCGGGGAAAACCCGCCCTGGCCTGGTCCCAGCCGGTATAGTCGGACCACAGGGCGAGGCGGTAGCGGCTCAGACCGTCGAAGACCGGGTGTCCGGGCCGTTCGGGGTTGACGTTCATCCCGTCGCGCGACGGCCGGCTTTTGGGAAGATAGGCCGGATCGTTGGCCGAAGCCGTGAAGAACTCGATCTTCGCCGGCAGCCAGCCGGCGTCGAACGTCGCGGGATCCTGTCCCAGACACAGGACCCGCCCGCCCGCGCGGACGAAGCGCCGGAGCGTCTCGGACGAGGCGGCGAGCGGCCCGTCCCAGGCGTCTTCGCCGATGAGCAGCGCGGCCGCCCCCGGCGGCAGCTTCCCCGCGTCGGCGATCGTCTGGAAGGAGACCCCCAGGCGCGTCAGCACCGCGGCCGTTTTGCCCGGCGGATCGTACAGGAAGAGGGGCTGCCCGGGCGGGCGTCGCGTCTTCTTCCAATCGGCTCCCGCCACGAAGAGACCCACCCGGTTGTGCGAGATCTGCCGATCCCCCTGGACGACCTTGCCGGAAAGAACATAGTCGCCCGTCGCGAGATCCGGGGGCAGCGGGAGGGGCACCGGAGCGCTCCAGGCGCCGTAGTAGGCCACGCGGGGGAGTGCGATCTTGCCGCCGTGCACGGCCCGGCCCGCTTTGTCCTGCACCTGATACAGGAGCGTCGCCCCGGCCAGATCGCCCCCGTCGTCGGCGTCGTTGACGACGTGGGCGATCGCGCGGACCGTGCTGCCGGCGTAGACCTGCGGCGTCCACAGCTCCCAGCTCAGCAGGACCGGCTGGTACGACACGCCCATCTGTTCCATGGCGGGCTTGGGCTTCATCTGATCGAAGGAAGTGATGCCCGACCAGTGGTAGAACAGGATCGTGAACGGCATGATGCCCGACAGGTACGGGTTGAGGGGCCGCAGCCGCCGGAACGACTCCGTGGCCTGCTGGACCATAAAGGACTGATACCCGAGCGCGTCTTCGCGCTGGTTCGGGGAGTGGCCGGTCCAGCCGAGCTGCGGGGCGAGCTGCTTGCGGGGGACGATGTTGTACTCGCCCAGCGGCCCCGTGAAGTTGCCGACGCACTCGGTGAAGGTCCAGGGCTGCACCGTCTTGGGATCGCCGAACAGCGTGGTATCGCGCAGATTCTGATAGGTGAGGAACGTGTTGTAGTACCAGCCCCAGTAGCGGTGCACGTCGCGCACATCGCCCGAGCGGCCTTCGCCGTAGCCGGCGTTCCCTATGTAGAGCCGGGTCGAATCCCACCGGCGGAGTCTTTCGTGGGCCTGACTCAGAAACGTTTGGAAGGAGGCGCCCCGGCTGCCGGTGTAGGGCATCTCGTTGGACAGGATGTAGATGACGATACAGGGATGGCGGACGTACGGCGAGAAGAGCTTCTGGTAGTCCGCCACGGCCTGACCGGGGTCCGCGGGCGGGGCCTTCGTGGTCGCGCCGGGCGGGGCGCCGTAGCGGCCCTGGTAGACCAGCATGCCCAGTTCGTCGCACACGTCGAACCAGACGTCCGAATCGTGGGTGAGCCGGAACGTGTTGACGTTCTGGCTCTTGAGATAGCGCACGTAGGCTTCGGCGAAGGCGCGCGACTCGCCCGCCGCGGGCGGGACGGTGCGCCCGGGCGGGTTGATCGCGATGCCCCGCAGGAAGATCGGCCTGCCGTTCAGGTAGAACCGGCCCCCCTCGCTGGCGAACGAGCGGAAGCCGAAGCGGACCGTTCGGGCCGCAAGGGTACGCCCCTTCTGCTTTGCCGTGACCGTCAGGTTGTACAAGGCAGGCGAGGTGGGCTGCCAGCGTTTCGGCTTCAGGTTCGTGACAGAGCGGCCGGTTTGGGCCACGATGCCCCGCTTGAGGTCCAGCGTGCCCAGCGCGCCTTCCCAAAGAGTGTTGCCGTTCGGGAAGGGGGCGATCCGCCCGCTCAGCTCAACGCCGGGAAGCGCCGCCTCGGAGGTCAAGGTAGTCTGGATGCGGACGTTGTCCTCGCCCGCGAACGGCAGGACCGTGTCGATGCTCACGGCAAAGGCGGGGGCGCGCCGGGCGACCACGAGGATCAGGAGAAGAGACACGGACACGAAGACCTTTATGCCGTTCGTGTGGGCCCGGGAACACAGGCCCGGAAAGATTCGGGTCATCACGATCCCTATCCGCTACAGGTGCATCCGCGTCAGGACGCCTTCGAAGGAGACGTCCACGTTGTCGTCGCCGCAGACGTAGCGCCAGAGCTTGGCGCGCTCGACGTTCTCCGCGCGCCCCTGGTCGCCGTGCCAGTCGTACTTGGCGCCGCTGGACGACGGCCCGGACCGGGGTCGTCGTAGCCGTCGGTGTTGAACAGGCGCGCTGCTCCTCGCCCGGGCGCAGCCGCAGCTTGAACATGTAGCGCGTCGGTCCGTGTGGGTTGGCTGCGCAGTGCCTGGCCGTGGTGCAGAAAGCGATCGTCCCTGCCTTGCCCGCAAGCTGCCTCTGCCCGACGATGTTCTTGTAGCGCCCGATGGCGGCGTGCTGATGCGCCTGAGGTGCGAGCCGGGGAGGACGAGTCGGCCCCATCTCTTGGGGGCGTCGTGCGAGAAGTACATCGCCTGGATGTCGAAGGCGAGGGGACGGGCGTCGATGATCGAGTCGCCGTGCCACACCTGCGCCTCCTCCTTGTTCGCGGCGACGACATGGAGCGCCGAGTGGTCGTACACGGGTTCTCGCCGACCAGGCTTTGCAGGATCCCTGACCTGCGGCAGGCCGAAGACCTGGCGGATCAACTCGGACTCTTTCCAGCGGCCCTTGCCCGCCGCCTCGATCCGCGTAGACCGCCTCGTTAAGCTCCTGGGGGATGAAGCCGTCAAATAGGAGGTAGCCGTCGGCGACGAACTGCGCCATCTGCCGGGCCGTCAGAGGTGCTGCTTCTGCACCGTAACCATCGACTTCCACCTTCTTTCGAGAACGTATTCGTAGGGCAGATGCCCCGTCCTCGTGTTCGTGTCCGCGTGCGAAGGTAGGCAGCGCGGGGATCTGGAGGACGAACCACCCGTCGCGCATCGCCGCCAGCACCGACGGATACGGCGGCTCGTCGCTGTCGCCCGGACTGCATCTGGCGCTCCCCTTTGGGCGACGCCCGTCGTACAGCGCCCAGGCGATCGTCCTGGATGCCAGGTCGGGCTCGCCAAATGCAGGATCAAGATCTGCTGCCGCAGCTTGCTCAATCGTCGTCCCTTTCTTTCCGCGGGTAGGCGTTATCTTCGGCGCACGGGCCGCCGTCTCCTGCTTTCACAGTCCCCCGATGCCGGACCCCGCCGGCAGATTGAGTCCGAAACCCAGGTCGAGGAGGGAGCGCAGGAAGCCGGCGGAGAACTCCCCCAGCACCAGGCCGTAGAAGCAGGGCGCGTCGGTACGCCCCAGGCCGCCGCGCAGCAGCAGCGCCTTCACGAGCCACCACGAAGATCGGGAGCCACAAGCGGAACAGGCCGAAGCTGCCTGGACGAGGTAACCGGCGGGGTGGAAGGGCCACCAGACGAAGCGGGCGCGCAGGGCGGAGAGGAACAGGGTGAAGCCGGCGCCGAACAGGTACGCCTGGAGGTGCCCCCGGTCGGCGCCGGTGAGCACCCAGGTTTCCCACCGCTGCCAGGGCGCCCGGCCGAACGCCCAGAGCGCGGCCCCCCTGGAACTGGGCCGATTCCAGCCCGACGGCATAGGTCGAGTGCAGGTAGGCCCAGAACGCACGACGGTCCCCGCGCTCGCGCCCAGGATCACCAGGGAAAACGCGCCGGAGCGGCGTGCCGGTGCGCCGCCCAGTTGCATCGCATCGACATGGGTCTGCATGGGAACTGGCGGTGCGTGCGTGAGCCAGAAGAGCAGCGACATCGCGGTCAGGTCGCCCTTCGTCCAGGCGTTGGTCCCGGCCACCGACGGCAGCACCTGATCCGCGCCCACCCACAGGCTGAACGTCGGCAGGCCGAGCTCCGCCGGAGCCTCGCCACGACGATCACGATGGCCAGTAGGATCCCGAGGTAGAGCAGGGCCGTCTGCCAGCGCATCCCCGCCGACGTGGCGAACCACGCCAGCGCCGCCACGCCCCCGAACAGGCCCCAGACGGCGGTACGGTAGGAGAGCGGTTCCCGGGCATCATCGAGGGCGGAGGAAGACCCGCCCGTAGCCGCATCCCACACGCGCGCCAGATGACCGCGCGCCGCCCAGACGATGGCGAGGAAGAAGCCGAAGACCGCCCCGACGCCCTGCTGCTGCAGGTACGGGAACTTGCCCCACTCGGTGTAGCCGAGCATCGCCGCGCCCACCAGCTCCAGGCGGCTCAGGAGGAAGAAGAACCAGCAGGAGAAGCCGAGCTGGGTGGGCAGCAGGAAGGTCAGCCCGTAGGCGAAGGCGTAGGTGCAGACGGGGATGGCGCCGGCGGCGCTCCAGGGGAAGGTCTCGGCCCGGTAGTTGGTCACGCCGGTGGGCACGCCGGTGGGCACGCCCGGAACGGAGGGGAACAGTACGTGGATCAGGTTGATGATCTGAAACGAAGCGCCGAGGGCGAAACCGCCTCAGAGCAGGGGTTTGCCAAACAGCGTCCGCTCCTCGGTGATGATCTGGAGGGGCAGCTCCGCTATCGGGTAGGCGAGGCGCTCGTTCTCCCACTGGCGGCGGAAGAGGGTGGTCAGGCACAGCATGGTCCAGACCAGGAGCAGGGCGAAGAAGGTCCACCAGACCCCCGCCGTCCGCCCGCACCGCGTAGCCGCGCGCCGCGAGCCTGGGCGCGGTTTCGGGCCAGGCGTTCAGCAGCGGGTCGAGGCGCAGCGCGGCGTGGAAGCGTTCATCGAGCCCGCCGCCACTTTCCCAGACGCGCGCCTCGCCTTCGTCCAGGGGGTCGTTCGTCATCACGATGTCGCTCACGCCCGCCAGATCGAGCACCCGGTCGAGATACGTCTCGGGCCGCAGGTCGCGGAAGAACGCCCGCGCCTCACGCAGGTCCGGGGCGCGCGGATCGAGGCCGAGCGCGGCCAGCACGGCGACCACGCCGCGCGTCGCCTCCGAGAGCGGCGTGCTGCGGACGAAGAGCGTGTCCCAGATCAGGTCGGCCTGCGCCGTTTTCGGCATCTCCCAGAACCGCTCCGTCGCCACGTCCGACGCGCGGAACAGCTCGGCGATGAGGTAATGGTACGTCAGCAGCTCGTCCACGCCCCACAGGCACAGCGCGCCGAACCGGGGCGCGAACAGGTGCGTGTGGATGTCGAAGACCGGCGTGGTGGCGACCACGTCTTCCACGGTCCGGCGCAGCTCGGCGGCGTTCGTCAGCGGCGTTTCGTCGGATGTGATCATTCCGGTCTCCTTGCCGACGCCGCCGGCGAGAGCCTCACGACGCCATCCCCGGCCTCCGGTCATCGGCAGGGTCGGCCCAGCGGTTGTTCGGGATGGTAGGCGTCCAGCCCGGGCGCAGCGGGTCCTGGTCGGACGGGTAGCCGCCGATCCGTCGGTAAAGCTCGCTGTACTTCGCCATCTTGTCGCGGTCCAGGCGGACGCCCAGGCCGGGGCCGGTCGGGACGCGGATGGCGCCGCCTTCGTAGGGCATCTTGCCGCCCTGGATGATGTCGTCCTCCAGGTGGTGGTAGTGCGCGTCGGCGGCGAATGACAGGTTCGGGAGGACGGCGCCCAGGTGCAGCATGGTCGCCAGCTGGATCCCCAGCTCGCCCGACGAATGCACGGCCACGCCCAGCCCGAAGGTTTCGCAAACGCCCGCCGCCTTCACGCAGGGGCGGATGCCGCCCCAGAAGGTGGTGTCGAGCAGGATCACGTCGACGGCGGTGTCCAGGACGTTGGCGGCGAGCTGTTCGAAGCCGACGACAACGGTGTTGGTGGCGAGCGGCATGCGGACCTTTTCGCGCGTGCGGCGCATGGCGTGCAGGCCGAAGACCGGGTCCTCCAGGTAATCGTTGTTCAGGCCTTCGATCGCCTGCCCGAAGCGGATCGCCTGCTCCGTCGACCACACGGCGTTGGGGTCGAACCGCAAGCGGTCGCCGGGCAGCGCGTCCGCGAGCGCGAGGTAGCATTCCAGCTCATATTCCGGCGCGAACACGCCGCCCTTGAGATTGTGTGCGGTGAAGCCGCAGCGCTCCTTCAGGTCCCGCGCGTGGGCGACCAGCTGCTCCACGGTCCGCACCTCGCCCGCGCCGGCGCGGGGATGCCCGTAACGGAAGAAGAGGTATGAGGCGAACGGCACGCGCTCCTGCAGGCGCCCGCCCAGGAAGTCACAGACGGGGACGCCCCAGGCCTGGCCGAGGATGTCCAGGCAGGCGAACTCGAGGGCGGCCAGCACCTGGGTGCGGTTGTTGTACAGGGACGCGGTGGGGTTGGCGATGCGGAAGCGCATCTCCTCCAGCCGGGCCGGGTCGTGGCCGACCAGGTACGCCTTCATCGCCCGGAACGTCGCCTCGGCCGACTCGCCGCCGCCGCCCATCTCGCCAAGCCCGGTGATGCCTTCCTCCGGCTCGACCTCGACGACGGTGCGGACGAAGCGGCCCCAGGGGCAGCCGTGGGCGTGCCGGAGCGGCGCTTCGAGCGGGACGGTGACGGTGGTGGCCTTTATGTCGGTGATCTTCATGGCTCGCTCTTGCTTTGCCGCGGCGTGGAGCGTTCGCCGGAAGCGCCCGCATCCTCGGGGCGCAGGATGTTGATCAGGTCCACGCGGATCCCCGGGTCCATGACGACCGTGTGGCCGGCACCAGGCAACACTTCTTAGCGCGGCGTTCCGTCAGGGTTATCCGACTGGATGGTCCATTCGCTCGCGGAGGTCGATCCCCATTTGCGCCATTTCGCGTGGCCGTCGCCGAAGATGGCGACGAAGCCGCCAAGGTGCCGGTTGGCGATTTTGGAGGCCCCCTCAACCGGGAAACGATCTGTACGACTTTCTTGGAAGATAGCCCGCATAGAAAGTCCCAGGCTGCAGGCGTTGCTGGCTGATGTGCTTGCCCAGCCGTCGGCGATGAAAATGGTCCCTGCCGGGTCGTCTACAGCTGCCTCTGAAACGGCATTGGTGGCGTAGCTATTGGGGCCTGTCGCTGCGGTCGTTGTGCCGGCACGAACAAAGCCTGTTTTACCGGCGGAAACGGGATACGTGGTCCAGCCGTCTGTGGGAATCGCGTTCATCGTATAGGAAAGTTTATTGACCAGACCCAGGCCACCGGTCGAACTGTCACCGGTAGTGCCGGTGGTCGAACATTTCGTATCGGTGATCCCGGCATACTTCCTGGTGGCGCCGGGCAGCACGCTGGGGGTGAAGTCGCCGGGCTCGCCCGACGGGCAAACGAAAACCCCCTCGTTCTTGACGTAGGGGTAAAGCAACGTCGGCCAGGCGCGATAAGGCACCGTTTCCGAATCCCGCATGGGCACGTAGACGCCATCATAGTCCTGTTTGTACTGCTCCACGGCCAGACCGATCTGCTTCGCGTTGCTCAGACAAGAGGTCTGGCGCGCCTTCTCGCGCGCCTGGGCGAAGACGGGGAAAAGGATGGCAGCGAGTATCGCTATTATCGCGATGACCACGAGCAGCTCGATCAGCGTAAATCCCATCCCGGGGCGGGGCGCTGACGTCTGGCGCGCTTGCGCGCCATGGATCCGGGTGAACCCACCGGCGACAGGGCGCTGACGGGTCACGTTCCGCTTTGTGTTCACATCGTTCATTGGCGATTCTCCTGGCTGTTTTTAACCTGCGCTCTTCTTGCGCGTCCCTCGGGTGTGTAACCTTCCCCGGACGTCCCATGCGCCTACGATGCATTTTGGCTGTCGAGGCGGAAAAATCCTTCCTTAGCGGGTGGGTTACGCAGGGGGCACTGGAAGACCTTCCGGTGAAGAATCTGGGGTGGTATCCTCTTTCCCAAGAGGATACCTGCCATGCCCGCGAAAAAGTTCACGGTCACGCTAATGCAGACGCTCCTCGTTCCCGTACCTTCGCCAGATGCCCAGACGAACCTGCGCCTCCACCCTCTGAAGAGCCGTCAGGACCGGCCGCGTCGCCAGGCGAGGCCGGCGATGAACAGGGAGGCCCCTGCGTTTGCCACGGTCCAGGGAAGCGCACGGTCGCCGAAGGACGTGACAGTGAACGGCAGCGCGCCCGTCAGCAGGTTCGCGGTCAAGGAGAGTGTGACGCCCAGAGCCAGCGAGGCGACGATCTTGCTGCCGCGCTTGCCTTCCATCTCCCAGAAGAGCAGGAAGGGGATGAGCGCCCCCGCGGCGAGATTCCAGGCGGAGTCCGCGCCGACGTGATCGGCTAGGAGGTCTGGCCCGAAAAGGCCTGCCCCGAGGCCGGCGGCGAGGGCGAGCCGCAGCGCGGACGAGCTGTCGCGCCCCAGTATCAGGATCAGCCCAACGACGGCGGCGAAGAGCAGCCACTGGAAAAGCGCTTTTGTCTGCGTCCCCGCCGCCAGCGCCGTCGCCTTGCCGGCCGACAGGATGCCGGCGCCGTACTTGATCTCGGGCTCTTTGTGCGTCGCCGAGCGCGTGAGCAGATCGCGGATGCGGGCCGGGTCGTGCACGCCCTGCTCCACCAGAAGGGCGGCGACGGCGGCGACGTGCGGCGAGGCCATCGAGGTGCCCTGGAAATGGTAGTAGTCGTCGCCCCGGCCGCCCTGGTCCTCCGGGAAGACGGTGTTCTGCAGGATGCCGCCCTGCGGGCCGCTGCGCATATCGCCGCCGGGCGCGGCCAGGGCGACCTGCTTGCCGTACGACGAGTAAAAGGCGAGCTCCCCGCCGGGGCCGACCGACGAGACCGCGATGCACTCGGGGAAGGCGGCGGGGTAGTTGACGCCCTCGCTGAAGCCGTTCCCGGCCGCGCAGACGATCGCCACGCCCTTTTTGCGGGCGTATTTGACGGCGCTGTGGACCACGTCGGAGGGGTACAGGCTGCCCAGGCTCATGTTGATCACGCGGGCGCCGTGGTCGGCGGCGTAACGGATCGCGTCGGCCACGTCCGTGGTCGTGCCGGACCCCTGGGCCGAGAGGACCTTGAGCGGCAGGATCGTCGCCTCGAAGGCGAGCCCGGCCACTCCCTCCTTGTTGTTGGTCGCTTCGGCGACCGTCCCGGCGACGTGCGTGCCGTGACCCTGGTCGTCGTACGGGTCGTCGTCGTTGTGGACGAAGTCGTAGCCCCGGGCGAAGCGCGTCTGGCCGAAGTCCCTGGCCTGTTTGCCGCGCGGCGAGTCTTTGGCGGCGACACCGGTGTCGATCACGGCCACCACCACGCCCTTGCCCCGCGTCCGCTCCCACGCCGTTTCCGCGCCGACCATCCGCAGGTTCCACTGCTCCCCGTAGCGCGGGTCGTTGGGGATGAAGCGCCCTCGCAGAAGGGGCGCCCGGTCCGAAAAGGAGATGCCTTGCGGGGCCGGGTCGCGCGGCTCCGGCAGGGCGACCATCCCTTCGGGCTCCGCCGCCTCGACGCGTGGGTCGTCGCGCAGCTCCCCGATCAGACGCTCGAGGTCGCGCCCGGCGCCGACGGTCGCCCGCATCAGCTTGTCATCCCGGGCGTGGATGGAATTGACGTCCAGGTCGAGGTTGTGCCGGGTTTCCAGTTCGCGGATGTCGGCCTCGCTCGCGTTGTCGCGCAGGTCCACGACGACCACCCGCGGCGCCGGAGTCTGCCCCGCGGCAGGGGACGGAACGGGAAGCGCTGTTTTGTGCGGCAGCCAGACCGGCAGCATCGGGATCGCCGTCGCGGCGACCGCTATGGCGCCGATGAGGGTCAGGACCAGGCGGGATCGGGGGGCGGCGGGGCGGTGGTTGTTCACGGGGCGCATGGGACGACCTCCTGCGGCGTCTGCTTCCGGCTTTCAGTCCTCTTTCAGCTCCGGGTGCCTCGAAAGGATATATTCGTAGCGGTCCTTCATCTGGGCGGAGCGCTCGTCGAAGAGCGGGTTCCCGCCGGCGTACACGGTGTCTTTCGGGTCGCCGTACTGGTTACGCCCTTGGCGCTCGATCCACCGGTCGATCTTTTGCTTCAACGCGTCGCTGATCGGCATGGAAACACCTCCTGCACTTACATTGTACCGCCAAAAGGGTGATTCCGGACGCCGGCGCCTACTTCTTCGCCAGCGCGATGATGAGCGCGCCGCCCGCCATCAGGGCGGCGCCGAAGATGGTTTGCGCGTTGATCTTTTCCTTCAGGAAGATGACGGCCAGGAGGATGGCGAACACGAGCGACAGCCGGTCGATGGGCGCGACGCGCGCGGCGTCGCCCTGCTTGAGCGCCCCGAAGTAGAGCAGGTAGGCCGTCGTGGTCACCACCCCGGAGCCGAGGAGGAACAGCAGGCTGCGCCGGTCGATCTTGGCCACGTCGCCCAGGTTCCCCTGCACGGCGACCACGGCCCAGGTCAGGACCAGGATCACGACGGCCTGGACGGCCGTGCCGAGGTTGGAATCGACGTCCCTGAGCCCGAGCTTGGTCAGCGTCGCCGTTACGCCGGCGGCGAGCGCCGACAGGATCGAAAGCAGTATCCACACGGTTCGTTCTACGTGCGGCCCGGACGCGGCGTTCCCCGTGCGCTGCCTGTTTGCGGCAGCGTCACGTTTCCAGCGCGGCCAGGGCGGGGTGGGGGAGCGACGCGGGGGGGGCGCGCCCCCCCCCCGCCGCGCCCGGCGCGGCGGGGGGGGGGGGGCGCGCCCAGGGGGGGAGCTTGATTATATGCGGGGGGCGCGGCCGCGGGGGGTACAGGGAAGCCCCGGCGTGCCCCCCCGCCCCGCGGGTGAAGGCGGAGCCCACCCCCCCCCAGCCCCCCCCCCCCCCCCAGTAGGGCGGGCCGCCGGCCCCCCCCA
>JAUJNC010000124.1 GCA_030446525.1 Armatimonadaceae bacterium | reverse complement strand
ATGCGGGCCGACTGATAGCCCTCCTGCCAGTCCAGCGATTCCCGCGTGTTGGTGGCGTGGACCAGCGGCGGGGCGTCCCGGGTCGCCCACTCGAGCTTGAGGGGAACCCGCGTCTGCCACTTCTGCCCCACGCGGCGGCGACCGCCGCCCAGATCGATCATGGGCAGGGCGACGTAGGCCCCCGGCTTACTTGCGCTCAGGGTGCCGGAGCTGATCACCTTGCCCGTGCTCGTAACGGTGCGGTAGCGCGACTTGAGCGCGTACACGTCTTCCAACCGGGCGCCGTTAGTGCCCGCTATGATCGTGCCCTTGGTGACCTTGTCACGGACGAAGTACCTCCCGCCGCCCAGGTTGTCTTCCGTGGTACGCACATAGCGGGCGTCCACCGTTTGTATGGTCGGCGTGAAGGGGCCGGTGGACCCGGCCGCGCCGGGGTAAGCGCCACCGGGGTAAGCGCCACCGGGGTAAGCGCCGCCAGGGGAACCCTCGCCAGGGTTACCGCTCGGGGAGGGGGCGCCGGGGACGCCCTCAGAGCCCGCTCCCGGATATCCCCCTGAAAACCCGCCGCGCGCCCCGCGTGAGACGGCGCGGGAACCGAAACGGGAACCCCCCCGATTCGGGCTGGTCGTCGTCGCTTGCCGCCCGCCGAGATACTGGACCTCGGTGTGCTGCCTGTAAACGGTGGCGTCACCGACCTGGAACTTGTAGGACAGCGGCACCCCCTCGGAAGGGCTCGTTATCGTCTGGTTCGCGACGTTGACCGATACTCGCCCCACCCCGACACGCTTGCCGCCACGATCGACCGCCGCCACTTCGATCGTGTGCGGGCCGTCCCGGACCACCCTCGCTTCCTGGCCGGTGCCAGGGTTCTGGTCGATAGCCTTGGTGTCCCAGAGGAACGTGACTGTGTTGGCGTTCCACTCCATCCGGTCGCTGCGTTGCGTATTCCCGCCCGCGGGTATGGGCGGGATCGCCAGCGCCACCTGGAAGCGGTCGTCGATCGTATAAGACAGATAGCCGTCGGCCGGTAGCGCGGCGCGCGGCACCTGGATGCGCACCGTTTCGCGTACCGTCGCGCCGTTTTCCGGGCGGGTGATCCGGAACGGGACCTGGGCGACCGCTTTTTGCGGCGCCTGGGCCGTCGCGATCAGGATCGCGACGCCCAGGCGCAACAGGGCGCCGGGTACCCCCTGGGGGCAGGATCGGAGGGATCGCATGGTGTTCTTCTGTCGCTCCTTTGACATGGCCCCGTCGGGACGTCAGCGCCCGGCGCCCGGCACTCCGGGCCTGCCCGGGCCGCCAGCCGCCCCGCTAGCCTCTATGATTCTCACGCCCGCCGGGACGGCAAAGCGCGCGTCCGGGAGGGCGACGTTGGTCTTGATATTCGAGACGAGGAAGGTCCGTGTTCCCCCCTCGTTGCTCAGCACCATTTTGACGGGCAGTCGAAACCCGGGTTTACGCCCGACATACAGCAGGGCGCCCGTTTCGGCGTCCTTATAGATGTCGACCGGCTGCCCCGACACGGTCCCCGCGCCGGTCTTTTTCGCCGTTTTCAGGCGGTCATTCACCTGCCGGAACGCCAGATCGAGCGCGGCGTCCGCGCCGCCCTGGAACGACTGCTTCTGCGCGATCTTGTTCGCCGGGATGTAGAAGAACAGCCCCTTTTCGTTGGCAAGGTAGGTCACCGGACCTGTTTGCGGGTTGTTGTACTCGACCCGCGCTTTGTTCCCCTTCACTTCGACCCGCATCGTCTGGGAAGCCTTCGGCCCGCTTTTGGGTGCCGTCGTCGTGGTCACGTCGAAAGCGGCCGCGTTCGCCAGATTAGCTCGCGAAACCCGCAAATTCTGCGCCACCCCCCGCCCCGCCGATACGGCCACGATCGCCGTCAGGGCACACAAGGCCGCCGCACCCCGTGCCCGGCCGCTAGAACGTAAAAACATGCTTGCTCCTGCTCTGGTTAGTCTGCGTGCCGGAAGTGGGGTTTAGACCTGCGCGTCCGGGGCCGATCCCGCTGAGGCGGGGGGCTCCACGTCGGGGGCCGCACCCTGGCCGCGCTCGAAGGCATCCAGCAGCACCCGCGCCCGGTCGGCGTCAGCGGCATTGACGCGCACTTCGCCCCAGAACCCCTCGGCAAGCGCCAGCGGTCCCGCGTACGCACCGGCCACCTGCTCGCCGATCACGGCAGGGATACCTTCCGCCTCCAGCGCGCCGCGCACCACCTCGGCGGTGAGCTGATCCGGGGCGGCATACACGGCCACGGTCATCTCCACAGCCTCGTCAACAGGCAGATCACCCGGCAGATCGTTCGGGCGCGTCCCCATATCCGCACACGCTCCTTCCCCTATACGGACTCCATCGCCCCTGATGTGCCCAGTGAACCGGTGTTTCCAAACGGCTTATAAAAGTCGCACCGCTCGCGCAGCACGCACGCCCCGCAGCGCGGTCTGGCCGCCACACAGACGCGGCGCCCGTGCCGTATCATGTGGACATGGAAAGGGTACACGCGCTCCGGGGGGAGCAGCGCCTGCAGCGCCTCGTGGGCCTTGGCCTCACCCAGCCGTTTGGGGACGAGCCCCAGCCGATGCGAAACGCGGAATACGTGCGTGTCCACCGGCAGTACGGGCCGCCCCAGGGAGAACATCAGCACGCACGCCGCCGTCTTCGGGCCGACCCCGTGGAACCCGAGCAGGTACGCTTTCGCCTCCTCGGTCGGCATCTTCTCCAAAAAGCGCAGGTCCGTCGCGCCCGTCTTCTCGTGTATCTGCCGCAGCACCGCCTGGATGCGCGGCGCCTTGGCATCGGCCAGCCCCCCGACGCGGATCGCGTCGGCGATCTCGGCCACGGGCGCTTCGCGCACCGGATCCCAGCAAGGAAAACGGCGGCGCAAGGTGTCGTAGGCGCGCTCGGAGTTCCTGTCCGAGGTGTGCTGGGACAGGATGGTCATCACCAACGTCGCCAGCGGCTCCCCATGGGATCGCCACGTAAGCCGCCCGTACTCCTCGTCGAACCGATCGCAGACCCAGGCCGCCTTGTCCCGCAGATCTTGGCCGCTCTGCGCCTCGGCCCCGCGTTCGCCTGCCGCCATATAGCTATATTATAGCTTGTCTGACAGAGAGTGTCAAGCGGAGCGCGACAACGCCGGGATGTAGGGGCGCTGCTTGCCGCGCCCCCCGGTGCATTTGATCCACCAGGGGTGTACAATAAAGGCATGGCGTTTAGTGACCAAGCAGCGCGGAATTCGCTGCGCGATGCCTTGCGCTCTGCCCGGCGGTGGCAGGAGCTCTTTTCGGAAGCGGAGCGGCGGCGATTGCTGGCGGACATCGCCCGCGTGGCGCTGGCGGTCGGGCAGGACTTGTACCCGGAGCGTGGGGTCAACGATCTGGACATCGGCGTGCGCGAGGACGGTGACCCGTGCCCGCACGAGCGGCTGGCGTTTCTGGCCGCCGCGTGGCCGCGTATCGCCGCCGCCCTGCGCGCCATCGAGGCGGCTCCCTACCAGGTTCTGGTTCCGCAAACGCGCCCGGCGCCCCCGGAACGCGCCCGCCGCGTCGCGCCGATGGCCCTGCTGGCCGCCGTGCGCTCGGGGGACTTCGTGCCGGCACCGTCCGCCGTGCCGCTGGCCCGGCGCCTCGGCGGGCGCCTGCCGCGCCGCATCGCCGAGACCTACGCCGCCGCATCCCACGACACGCCGGAGAACCGCGCGGTCAAAGCCTGCCTCGCGCACTTCGCCCGCGACCTCGCCGCGCTGTCCGCCCTCGCGCAATCCGTGCAGGCTACCGACGTCGCCGCCGACGCCGAGCGGCTGCGGGCGCGTTTCCGCCGCCTTCTCCTCCGCGCGCCCTGGCAGAGCCTCCCTATGCCGACATCGGCTCCCCAGCTCACGCCCACGCTGCGCGCCCACCCGCACTACCGCCTGATCCACGACACCCACCGCCATTACCGGCAAAGCTTCCGCTTCGACTGGGACAACCCGCTGTTCACCCTGCCGGCGCGCGAGACGTGGCTCTTGTACGAGTACTGGAGCTTCTTCCAGGTTGCCGGCGCGCTGCACGCGCTGGGCTACCGGGCCGCCCGCGCCGACGACTTCGCCCTGCTCCGCTCCGGCCTGACCTTCTCCCTGGCCAAGGGCACCGCCTCCCGGATCGACTTCGTCAGCCCCGCCGGAGAAGCGCTGTCGCTCACCTACAACCGCGAGTTCGCCCGCGCCCGTGGCAAAGGCGACGCTGGCTGGCGCTCCAAATCCCACACCATGCGGCCCGACATCACGATCGAGGCTGCGGGGCGCCTACTCATCCTCGACCCCAAATTCAAGACCTACGCCCAGCCTGGCTGGGAAGCGGACGACATCCACCAGATGCACGCCTACCGCGACGCCATTATGCGCGATAGCGAGCGGGGCCTTGTTGCGGAAGCATGGCTCCTGTATGCGGGCCGCGCCGGGGGCGAGAACCGCGCCGTGATCGCCTACCCTGCCTCCACACCGACGCGCCCGTACGGATCCGGTGAGGTCGGCGCGTTGCTCCTGCGGCCTGCGGGCGACATTCGCCACCTCGCGCAGGTGATGGATCGTTTCCTGCGCTCGAATTAACGGACGGCAGCCCGGAAAGCGTAGCTACCCGAGCCGACCGCGTAGACGGCGTATCCGTCTTCGAAACGTAAGAATTTGACACCTTCCGCCGTTTCCGCCGGTTTGTCGCCCTCGGTGACGGCATCCTTGCCCCGCGCGCGGACGTGGACGGTCGCCGTGGTGTTGGCGGGGACAGTGACGTTCAGGGTGAAACGGTCGTTCTCAAGTCCCCAGTCGGTGGCGATGGGGCCGTGGATGGATTCGTACGTTGCCTTGACGTGGGTCAGTTTGCCGCCGGGGCGCGGATGAATGTGGCTGTGCTTATAGCCGGGCTGCTCCGGGTCGGTGTCGATGCCCGCGACGGTGCTGTACAGCCATTCGCCGACCGAGCCCAGGGAGTAGTGGTTGAACGAGTTCATGCCGGGATCCTGGAAGCCCTTCTCTTCGGTCCAGCCGTCCCAGCGCTCCCAGATCGTCGTCGCGCCGTGTTTGATCGAGTACCCCCACGAGGGGAAGGTTTCGTTTAACAGCAGGCGATAGGCGAGATCGACGTATCCCGTCTCGGTAAGGACCGGGCACAGGTAACCGACCCCGACGAAACCCGTGGAAAGATGGCCGCCTTTCGCCTCGATGTCCTCGGCGAGGTAGCGCGCCGCCGCGGCGCGCTTGTCCTGGGGCAGCAGGTCGAAGTGCAGGGCCAGCACATAGCAGGTCTGCGTGTTCCCCTTTACCCTGCCGTCGGGCGCAACATATGCTTTGTTGAAAGCGGTCTTGATCTCGCCCCACAGCGCCTCGTACTTGCGGGCATCGTCCCCCTTGCCGAGCACACGGGCGGTCCTGGCCAAAAGCTGGGTGCTGCGGGCGAAGTAGGCGGTCGCCAGCACGTCCCGGGGCGTGTCGGCCGGGATGGAAAGCCAGTCGCCGGATCCCGTCTCGGGGCGCAGCAGGGCCGTGCTGTTGGCCTGCAGATAGGAAATCCACCGGCACATCGAGTCATAGCGCTGTTCGAGGATGCGGGTGTCGCCATAGCGTTCGTAGATGGTCCAGGGGCAGATCACGCCCGCGTCGCCCCAGGCGGCCGTCCCCTCGCCGACGTAGGATTGGCGCGGCGCGACATCGGGAAAGGCGCCCGCGGGGGACTGGGCGTCCTCCAGATCCTGGAGCCATTTGGTGAAGAACGCGCCGACGTCGCGGTTGTAGGTGGAGGTGCGGACGAAGATCTGGGCGTCGCCGGTCCAGCCCAGTCGCTCGTCGCGCTGCGGGCAGTCGGTCGGGATCGATAGGAAGTTGCCGCGCTGCCCCCAGTCGATGTTCTGAAGGAGCTGGTTCACCAGGGGACTGGACGTTTCCATCCTCCCGGCGAGCGGGGTTGCCGAGTGCGCGACGCGCCCGGTGATGGCATCGAGCGTCGGTTTGCCGGGATAGCCGGTCACCTCGACATAGCGGAAGCCGTGGAACGTGAAGCGCGGCTCCCAGACCTCGTCACCCTCGCCGTTGAGGAGATAGGTGTCGGCCTGCTTCGCGCCGCGCAGATTCGTTGTGTACAGCGTGCCGTCGGGGTTGAGCATCTCGGCGAAGCGCAGCCGCACCTCGGTTCCCGCCGCGCCCCGGACCTTCAGACGCACCCAGCCGACCATGTTCTGGCCCAGGTCGAAGATGTAAACGCCCGGGGTCGGCTCGGTGATCGCGCGCGGCTTCAGCTCCTCCGTGACCAGGACGGGCTCGCAGTTCTGGGCCACCAGGGGGACCGCGCCGCGCTCCTCGACCGTCACCGCCTGCCACTGCGCGTCCGCGAAACCGGGCGCGTCCCAACCCGGCATCTCGGCGCGGGCGTCATACGATTCGCCCATCTGCAGATCGGCCTGGCGGATCGGTCCCGTGACCGCCTTCCACCCGCCGTCCGTCGCCACCATCTCGCCGCTGCCGTCCGCGTACTCGACGTGCAGCTGCGCGATCAGGCGGGGGTGCGGCCCGTACTGGTTCCGCCGATTCCCGAAGCCCACGTAACCACTGTACCAGCCGTCGCCGAGGACCGCGCCGAGCACGTTCTCCCCCTGCCGGATCAGACCGGTCACATCGTAGGTCTGGTACGGCACGCGTTTGCTGTAGTCGGTCCAGCCCGGCGCCAGCACGGCATCGCCGACGCGCCGCCCGTTCAGGTGCGGCTCGTACACGCCGAGCGCGGTCGCATACAGGCGCGCCCGCCGGACGGGCTTTTCCGCCCGGAACGCTTTGCGGAAGAACGGGCTGGGGCTCATCGGGGTGACGCTTCGCGGCTGTCCCCACGGCCCCTCCCCGAGCCCCGCGATCACCTTCGCGGCGGGCCACGCGCTGTCGTCGAAGTCGCCTTTCTGCCATCCCGCCTGCTCGCGGTCGGAAACCTTCCATGTGTCGTCGATCCGGACCGTGAGCGGCTCGCCCGTGTCGAACGTGACCGAAAGCTTCCCGATCAACCCCGCCGGGCCGACGCTCGCATTGGTCGCGCTGATGGCCAACAGGTTTCCGCCCGCCGCCAAATACTCCGCCATGTCGATCTCGGTAACGAGGTTCCAGCTCCCCCCGCGTTCCCTGCTGCCACCCACCCGCTTCCCGCCCGCGAACAGCACCCAGCTATCATCCGCCGTCAAAACAAGCCGCGCGCTCGCGATTTTGCGATCCGGGGGAAGAACAAGACTCTTGCGGAAGTAGCGGGTACCCTGCGGGGCGCTGACGGCGGGGTTTCCCTCCGGGAACCAGACCCAGGAACAGCCATCCAGCGTCGCGGCCCGGGGCACGGGAGCGGGGGGCAGGCTGATCCACCGGGCTTGCCAGTCCGACGGGCGGATCAGCCCCATTTCCCACACGGCGGGCTTGCTGTAGGCGGAGGGCCTGCCCTCCTTGTCCCACGCCCGCACCTTCCAATAGCAGCGCTGGCCGGAGCGGAGCGCCGCGCCCCCGTAGACGACGTGGACAGACCGGTCCCCGTCGACCTTGCCGCTGTCCCACAGGCCGCCCCGGTCCGCCCCAAGGTCCGCTTCGCTGCCGGCGACCAGCACCTGGTAGGCCGTCTGCATCTGACCGCGCGCGGCGGACTCGAGCGCCCAGCTCAGCCGGGGTCCGGTCACATCCAGCCCGACGGGATCCACAAGGTACTCGCACCGCAGGCGGGTGACGCGAAGGTCGGCAGGCGCGGTGGCGCCGCCGCCCGCCGACCCGAACGAGATGACGGCCATGATGGTAGCTCCTAAAATGGTTGCGAGGGGGTGCCCCCAAGAGCGAAAGACCCTGGCCATCAGGCCATGGTCTCCAGCCGTTCCAGGCTCACCGCGAAGCGCAGCGGCCGGCCTTCCCGCCAGGCGCGGAACTCCTCGATGACGTAATCGGCCATGCGCACCACCTCCCCGCCCAGCGAGCCGGCGATGTGCGAGGTCAGATGGACGTTGGGCAGCTCGTAGAGCGGCGAGTCCGGCACGGGCGGTTCCGGATGCGTCACGTCCAGCAGGGCGGTCAGATCCGGGCGGGCGCGCAGCACGCGGACGAGGCCCGCCTCGTCCACCGTCGCGCCGCGCCCGGTGTTGATGAAGGTGGCGCCGGGCCGCAGGCGCGCGAACAGGTCCTGGCGCAGCATGCCCACCGTTTGCGGGTTGTTCGCCAGGTGGTTGGAAACCACCAGCCCGCGCTCGAACGCCTCTTCGAGCGACACCTTCTCCACGCCCAGAGCGCGGGCCGTCTCGTCCGGCAGGAACGGGTCGAAGACGATGACCCGCAACACGAAGGGCCGCAGCAGCTCGATGACCGTCCGCCCGATCGCGCCCGCGCCCAGCAGCGCCACGGTTTCGCCGAAGTTGCCTGGCCCGTGGGAGGCGCCCCGTTTGGAGCGGGCGGCGCGGTAGTCGCGCACGTTGCGCCAGTAGCCTTTGTTCGCCAGCAGGACCTGCGCGAGCGTGAACTCCGCGACCGGGACGGCGTTCGCCTGCCAGGCGCTCACCACGGTGATGCCGCGCTCCAGAAGGGGCCGCGCGAAGGATTGCACGCTGCCGGCGGCATAGAACACGGCGCGCAGGTTCGGCATGCGGTCGAGGCGCGGTGCGCCGAGGGGTGGCATGCCCCACGTCGAGAAGATGACCTCCAGCTCGCGCAGCGCGCCGCCCTCTTCCAGCCGCGCCAGGTCCTCCTCCAGAGTACCCGGCGCGACGGCCGCCGGGTACAAGCGCGTGAGAGCGGCGACCTGGTCGCGGCGCCCCTGAGCGTAGACCCGTTCCAGCGCGGCGGGATCCCCGAAAAGCGCCGCGCGCGGATGCGACTCGTTTTGCCGTTCTATCTCCATCCGCGGTTCCTCCCAGGGTGCAGGGCCGCGCCCTGCACCGGCGAGCATCCTGGCCCGGCCTTCTCTGCCAGGGTAAAGCCTTGTCGTTTTATGACAAAACCTTTGCGAACTCGGCCACCGCCGGGAACATCTCGCCGGTCAGGGGGTCGCCGGGCTTCAGGCCCAGCGGGTCGGTCACGACGTGCCTGGTGCCATCGTAGGTCGCCGCCGCGTCCATGAAGATGACGATGTGGGCCACGCGCGGCTCGTCCGTGTCGTTCGGCGTCGCCATGTGCGCGCACCGGCCGTGGTGGAACGTGCAGTCGCCGGCCCGCATCGGGACGGTTACGCGCGGCTCCCACTGCAGATCCGGGCACAGGTTGAACAGGCTGCGGGCGTCCAGCAAATTCTGGCGCGGCAGATCCGTGCGCTTGTGCGAGCCGGGGATGAATGTCATGCACCCTTCTCCGCCGGCACGTCCACCAGGGCGATCCACGCGCTGATCGGGTCAGGCGCATTGCTGTGCGGCCAGTACGGCTGGTCCTGGTGGAATTCGGTGGCGACGTTGTTGTGCGGCTTCTTGATCAGGATCTGGTCGTGCCACAGCCGCAGCTTGCGGCCCGTCAGCTTCTCGGCGACGGCCGCCACGTTCGGGTGCCGGTTACGCTTTGTCCTCGGCTCGGCCGCGCGCCAGACGGAGACGGTCTGGGCGAACACAGCGCGCGCGTTCTCGCCCGTCAGCCGCTCCGCCGCCGCCCGGGCCGCCTCGGCGCACTGGGCCGCCTCCTCCGGTGAGATAACGCCGGGGACATGCACAAAACCCTGGCTCTGGTAGGACGCAATCATCTCTTGCGAAACGTTCTCTGCTGTCGTGCGCCGCGTGATGCTCATCGGGAGTTCCTCCAAATCCGTCCGTGATCGCAGTCGGTCTCAGCCGCCTCACCGCTTCGCGTACAGATCTTCCGGCGGCGTGACTATGGGCGCGATCTCGCGCCAGGCATCGTCGTCCGCCTCGCGATAGTAGCACGAGTCGTGGCCGGTGTGGCAGGTCGGCCCGACCGGCTCGGCAAGCACCAGCAAGGAATCGTTCTCGCAGTTGACGCGGATGGCACGCGCCTGCAGAAACATCCCCGATGTCTCGCCCTTGATCCAGAACTTTTGGCGCGACCGGCTCCAGAAGCAGACCTTGCCTTCGCGCGCGGTGCGCAGCAGGGCGTCGCGGTTCATGAAGCCGAGCATCAGGACGTCCTTCGTGTTCACGTCCTGCACGATCGCGGGTACAAGTCCGTTTTCGTCGAAGCGGATGGTGTCGATAGGGAAGTCGTTCATACCTCACCCCCCGGCCCCCTCTCCTGGCAGGAGAGGGGTCAGGGGGAAGGTCCGCATGGGTACGTCCCGTGCCGCCAGGTGCGTCTTGATCTGCCCGATCGTGTAATCGCCGTAGTGCAGGATAGACGACAGCAAGACCGCCGACGCCCCGCCCCCGGTCAGCGCGTCAACGAGATGGTCGGGCGTGCCCGCGCCGCCGGACGCTATAACGGGAATCGGCACCAGATCGGCGACGGCGCGCGTGAGCGGCAGGTCGTAGCCCGCCTTCGTCCCGTCGGCGTCCATCGAGGTGAGCAGGATCTCGCCCGCGCCGAGCCGGTGCACCTTCTTGGCCCACTCCAGCGCGTCCACACCCGTCGGGGTGCGCCCGCCGTGGACGTGGACCTCCCAGCCCGACGGCGTCACGCCGGTGCGCTTGGGGTCGATCGCCACCACGACGCACTGCGCGCCGAACCGCTCCGACGCCGCACGAATAAGATCGGGGTTTGCCAGCGCGGCGCTGTTGATGCTCACCTTGTCCGCGCCCGTCGCCAGGATGCGGCGGAAGTCCTCGACGCTTTTGATGCCGCCGCCGACCGTGAACGGGATGAAAACCTCCTCCGCCACGCGCGCCGCGAGGTCGAAGAGGAGGCCGCGCTTCTCCGCGGACGCCGTGATGTCGAGGAAGACGAGCTCGTCCGCGCCCTGCCGGTCATAGACGGCGGCGAGCTGAACCGGGTCGCCCGCGTCACGCAGCCCGAGGAAGTTCACGCCTTTGACGACCCGGCCCTCTTTCACGTCGAGGCAGGGGATGATTCGTTTGGTAAGCAACGCTTTTGTTTCTCTCAAAGAAGCTTCTTATTTGAGCCATCCGACAGGGTGCCGCGTATTGCACACCTGATTATACACCCTCCGGCAGCAGCGCGGCGAAGTCGTCCTCGGTGAGGACGGGAACGCCCAGCGCCTGCGCCCTGGCGAGCTTGGAACCCGCGCCCTCGCCGGCGACGACGTAGGAGGTCTGCTTGGAAACGGAGCCGGCGGCGCGGCCCCCGAGACGGCGCACCAGGGCCTCGGCCTCCTCGCGGGTGCGCTGGGACAGACCGCCCGTGAAGACGAAGCTTTTGCCCGCGAAGTGATCGGAGACCGGGGCCGAATCATCGCCCGCCGCTTCGATGCCGGCGCGGTGGAGCTTGTCCAGAAGGACGCGGGTCTCGGGAAGGCCGAAGAAGGCGGCGACGCTTTCCGCCGTGGCGCGCCCGATCTCGTGGATCTGGTCGATCTCGTCGGCGGACGCGGCGGCGAGTTTCTCCAGCGTGCCGAAATGGCGAGCGAGGATCGTACTGGCGCGCTCGCCCACGTGGCGAATCCCCAGGGCAAAGATCAGGCGCGCGAGCGTGGTCTTTGTGCTCTTTTCGATCGCGGCGAGGATGTTGTCGGCGAGCTTGTCGCCCATGCGCTCCAGCGGCAGCAGGTCCTCCTTCCGGAGGAAGTACAGGTCGCCGGGGTCTTTGACCAGCCCGGCGGCGATGAGCTGGGCGATGTGGCGCTCGCCCAGGCCCGCGATATCCATGGCGTTGCGGGAAACGAAGTGCTCCAGGCGCGTTTGCAGCTGCGCCGGACAGCCGGCGGCGTTGGGGCAGCGGGTGACGGCCTCCCCCTCGGGGCGCACGACGGGCGTGCCGCAGGACGGGCAGTTTTCCGGGAGCCGGTAAGGGACGGTGCTTTCGGGGCGGGCCTCCAGGACGACACGCACCACCTCGGGGATGACCTCGCCCGCGCGCTGGATCACGACCGTATCGCCGATGCGGACGTCCTTGCGTTCGATCTCGCCCTGGTTATGCAGCGTGGCACGGGACACGATGACGCCGCCGATCGGCACGGGCGCCAGCAGGGCGAGCGGGTTGAGCGACCCGGTCCGCCCGACCTGCACGACGATCTCCTCGACCTTCGTCTGTACTTGGGGCGCGGGGTATTTGTAGGCGATCGCCCACCGGGGCGCGCGGGCGAGGGCGCCCAGCTCTTCCTGCAGACGGACGTCGTTCACCTTGACCACGACGCCGTCCATGTCGTAATCCAGGGTGCTCTTCTTGTCGCGCCACTCGCCGGCGAACCGTATCACCTCCTCGATGTCGGCGCAGACGCGGCGGCAGGGGTTTGTCGGCAGCCCCCAGGCGCCGTACTGCTCCAAAAGCTCTGCCTGCGTTTGCGGCCGGTAGCCGCGCGACTCGCCGATCCCGTAGCAGTAGATCTGGAGGCGACGGCCCGCCGTGATGCCCGAATCCAGCTGGCGCACGGACCCGGCGCCGGCGTTGCGCGGGTTGGCGAACGTCGGCTCACCGGTTTTCTCGCGCTCGGCGTTGATGCGCGCGAACTCGGCGTGCGTCAAAAACACCTCGCCGCGCACCTCGATGAGTTCGGGAGGCGCGTCCGCGTGCAGGCGCAGGGGCAGCGACTTGATCGTGCGCAGGTTCGCCGTGACTTCTTCGCCGGTCACGCCGTCGCCGCGCGTCGCGCCCTGTGCCAGCGCCCCGCCCTCATACGTGAGCGAGACGGCGAGGCCGTCGATCTTCAGCTCGCAGAGGTACTCGATGGGCGCTTGCAGATCCATCCCGAGGGCGCGTTTGGCCCGCGTGTCGAACGCGCGCAGGTCGTCGTCGGAAAAGGCGTTGGCGAGCGAGAGCATCGGCCGCCGGTGCGTGACCTGCCCGAACGCCGACACGGGCGGCGCGCCGACCCGCTGCGTCGGCGAGTCCGGCGAGACCAGCTCGGGGAACCGGGTCTCGAGGGCGACCAGCTCGCGCATGAGCGCGTCGTACTCGGCGTCGGAGACGGTGGGTGCGTCGCGGACGTGGTAGGCGAT
>JAUJNC010000123.1 GCA_030446525.1 Armatimonadaceae bacterium | reverse complement strand
GCCGTCGCCGGCGGCCGCGGGCAGCCCCGGGCACGTCGCGTTGTCGATGACGTGGGGCGCTATCTGCCAGAACTTGCCGTCCGTGCCGGAGATCTGGTCATGCAGATCGAAATCCCGCGCGGGATCCGGCGAGCTCGTCAGGTAAGACACGGGCCGCCGGTTTCCGGTAATCACGAAAACGTAGAACCGCCCGTTGTAAGCGAAACCGCCGGTCGGCGTCTCGTTGGTCCCGAGGTGCCCCCTCCCTTTGACCGAGAACGGCCG
Source organism: Armatimonadaceae bacterium (assembly GCA_030446525.1). The sequence goes on along the minus strand of JAUJNC010000123.1, from coordinate 15,354 downwards.
GAAGCTCGTGCCAGGGCCGCCCCGCAGGACGGGCTCCACCCGGAAACCGTCGGGCTCCGGATCAGCGTCGGTCGTGTAAACGATCGGGTCGGCGTCGTGGGGGTGGGAACCGCCCGCCACGGCGGGCACATCGCCGAAGAAGAGGTACAGTCTCCCCTCGTGCTCTACGGGGACGCCCATGTCGGTACCTACGATGCCCCACTTTCCCGTGTCGTTGAACCCTGGGGAATCTTTGTTGCCCGTGAGCTGGCACAAACGCCGGGTACTTGCGGGCACGTACTCTACATCACTTGACATCCCGCCGACCGTCCTTGGGTGGATGAGGCCCCTTACTGGGAGCTGTCGGCCCGCAGGTCCAGGTACGCCAGCTCCCGCGGCGTGAGCGTGATGTCCACGGCCTCGACGTTGGCGGCGAACTCGTCGCCGGAGCGGCAGCCCACCAGGGCGAAAACGTTCAGCGGCTGGCTCATCACGTACGCCAGCGCGATCTGCGGGACGCTGGCGTTCTTTTCGCGCGCCAGCTCTTCCACGCGGTCCAGACGCTGGAAGTTCTGGTCGTAGGCGTACGAGGTGACGGTCAGCTTGTCCGGCCCGGCCGCGAACTCGTCCGTGTTGTCGCGGCGCAGGCGGCCCGAGAAGAAGCCGCCGGCCAGGCTCGACCAGGTGAAGAGCGGCATCCCGGTCTCCCGGTAAAAGGCGCGCGCCGCCTCCGCCTGCGGGCCGCTGATGCTGACGCACCCCGCCCAGGGCTCCTGGACCTGTTCGGCCAGGCTGAAGTTGGGGCTGCTGACGGTGAACGGCACCAGGCCGTGGGCCTGGGCGTACGCGTTGGCCTCGGCGATGCGCTCGTGGGTCCAGTTGGAGCCGCCGAAAGCGCGGATCTTGCCCGCCCGCAGGTGTTCGTTGAGGGCCTCAACGAGGGGGCCGACCGGAACGCCGGGGTCGTCGCGGTGCAGCAGGTACAGGTCGATGTGGTCGGTCTGCAGCTCGCTCAGGGAGGTTTCCAGGTCCTGGCGGATGTCGTCCGGGGTGACGCGCCGCCGCTCCTGGCTGTGGTGCGCGCCCTTGCCCAAAATCACGGCCCGGTCGCGGACGCCGCGCTCGCGGAGCCAGTCCCCCAGGAAGCGGTCCGCGCCGCCGTACACGCGCCCCGTGTCGAACGTCGTACAGCCCTGCTCCCACCCGGCGTCCAGCAGGGCGAAGCCGTGCTGGGGCCCCTGACGGCGCGCCGGGTTTATGCCCTGGACCAGGCGCGAGATAGGTTTATCGACCCCGGGCACGTTCCCGTAGCGCATCGGCATCTTCGTTCACTCCTTTGTGTGTTTGACGGTTCGCGGCGCGGATGGCGCCCACGGCCCGCTGCGGTGTTTAGCATAGCACGGCCGTTCCGGGTTTGTCAATCGCCCGCCCGGCAGGGCATTGACAATTCGCCAGCGATCCGCCATAATCATCTGCGGCCGGCGCGTGTCGGCGGGCCGCCCCGCCGAGCCCCCGGCGCAAACGCCGTTGTTCAGGAGACACGACCATGACCGTCGCGAGCCCGCTCAAAGTCGGCTGCCAGACCATCACCTGGGGCCAGGACCAGCGCCGATTCCTGCCCGCCGTCTTCCGCGGGTGCGCCGACGCCGGATACCAGGGCGTGGAGATCGGCTTCCGGCACATCCAGGAGACCCCGCCGGCCGCGCTGAAACAGATGCTTGCCGACCACGGCCTGGAGCTGATCGGCGCCCACGTCGGCGGCAACCTGCAGGACACGTCCCAGGCGGCCGGCGAGCGCAGCCTGCTCGACACCATTCTGAACTACCTCGGCGAGATCGGCGTCGGCCGCCTGATGTACTCGGGCCGGGGCTTTAAAGACGAGGCGCAGCTCGCCCAGGATGTCGACGCGATCCGGCAAGCGGCCGCCGCCGCCCGCGGGCGCGGCGTGCGGCTGCTGTACCACAACCACGACTTCGAGTTCGCCGGCGGGGGGCGCGTCATGGACGCGCTGATCGACGGGGGCGGTGACGACCTGGGCTTCTGCATTGACGTGGGCTGGGTGGTCAAGGGCGGCGCGGACGTGCTCCCGCTGCTGGAGCGGGTCCAGGACCGGATCGGCGCCCTGCACTTCAAGGACTTCGCCACCGGCGCCGGCAGCGGCGTGCGGCTCGACACGGTCCTGCTGGGCGAGGGCGTGGCCCCGCTGGGCGAGGCGGCGGCCTGGGCGGCCGAGCATCTGCCGGGCCTGTGGCTGATCGCCGAGCAGGACGTCGCCGCGGGCCCGCCCGACGAGGCGATCCGGGCCAACGCGGCCTTCCTGAAGCGGCTGGCGGCGACGGCGGGCGCGCGGGGGGGCAGCTGAGATGGACCTGAACGTCTGCGTGGTCGGCTGCGGCGCCATGGGCACGCGGCACGCCGACGCCTGGCGGGCCCGCCCCGACGCCCGCGTGGTGTCGGTCTTCGACATCGCCGGGGACGTGTGCGCCGCGGCCGCCGCGCGGCTCGGGGCCCGGGCGTGCGGTTCGTATCAGGAGGCGATCCTGCACGAGGGCGTGAACGTGGTGTCGGTCTGCACGCCCACCGCGTTCCACAGCGAGATCGCCTGCTTCGCCGCCGAACACGGCCGGCACGTCCTGAGCGAGAAGCCGCTGGCGAACTCTCTCGAGGGCGCCGACGCCGTGATCGCGGCCGCGGCCAGGAGCGGCGTGCTGCTGTCCACGTCGTTCCAGTACCGCGCCCTGCCGGTCAACCGGCGCCTGAAGGAGCTCTTCGACCGGGACGCCTGGGGCGGGCCGGTCTTCCTGCGCTTCGTCGACGTGCGCGAGGTGCGCCCCAAGCTAGCGATGCACCGGCGGTCCCTGAACAACGGACCGGTGTTGGACATGGCGCCGCACTTCTTCGACCTCGTGCGGCACTTCACCGGCCAGGAGGCCCAGCAGGTCTTCGCCGCCGGCCACGTCTTCGCCCGCGGCAAGGGGCGCGTCCGGGACATCCCCGAGGGTGAGCTGGCCGTCGACGCCGCCGAGATCCAGGTCCGCTACGGCGGCGGCCATGTGCTGTCGCTGCTGCTGGCCTGGGGGATGCCCGAGGCGTTCCCGGGCATCCACGGCAGCCAGATCGTCGGCCCCGACGGCGCGGCGCATTCGTCCACGGGCGGTTTCGAGATCGTGATCGGCGGCGAGAAAGAGACGGTGCCGGGGGGGGTGACCGGCGGCGGCCCCGAGCCGCGCGTGAACAACCTCGCCGAGGCGATCGGGGGGCGCGCGCCCCTCGAGGTGACCGGCGAGGACGGCCGGGACGCCCTGCGCGTCAGTGTGGCCGCCTGTCAGTCGATCGAGACCGCCCGCGGGATCACGCTCGATCCGGCCGGCCCGCCCGCATCTTCATCAGAGTAGGGAGCTGCAATGCACGTATCGATTCGCGACGCGACCCTCCGGGCCGCCGGTTTCGATGATTTGGGCGAGGGGCTGCGCCACTTCGGCCTGGACAGCGTCGAGCTGGAGGTGGGCCGCGACCTGCGGGTCCGGGCGCTCGCGCCGGCTCCCAGGCGGACGCACCTGTTTCTGAACGACGGCGGCGATGTCACCGAATTGGCCGCGCAGATGGAGTCGACCGGCTTCCGCGTCCCGGCGTTCCTGCTCGCCAGCGACTTCCAGCGCGCCCGACCCGGAGGCGGAGATCGCCTGGCACGTGCAGGCGGTCGAGACGGCGGCGCGGCTCCACGGGTCCCGGTCGTGCGCATCGACGCGATCCTGCGCGCCAAGCAGGACCTGCCCGCCGAGGTACGCGGCGTTCTTCGCCCGGAGCGTGCACGGCAGGTCCTGGACGGGACCGACGGGCAGCCGGTCGATCTGGGGATCGAGAACCACGGCGCCAAGGGAAACACGCGGGCCTTCCTCGACGCCCTGCTCGCCTCCGTCGATTCCCCCGCGTGGGCCTGACGCTGGACGGCGGCAACTTCTACTGGAGCGGGATGCCGCTGGACGAGGTGTACCAAACGATCGAGCACTTCGCGCCCGCCGCCAAGCACACGCACGTCAAGAACATCGGCTACCCGCAGGAGCTGCGCCAGGTCCGCCGCGCGGTGGGCCACGAATACGGTCGGTACGTCAGCCCGATCGCCGAGGGGGACATCGACCACGCCCGGTTCGTGGCCCGCCCTGCGCGCGCCGCGGAATACGACCGCGACCTTTGCATCGAGGACGAATCGCTGGGCAAGTACGACCAAAGCCGCGCGGCGCGCGCATCCCAGGCGGCGGCAGACCACCTGCGCGGCCTCCTCTAGCAGCGGACACGAGGAAGGGAAGAGATGCATGCCGCGTCGGCTTTTCGTCGCTTTCCTGACGGCTTTTTGCCCTGTGCCTGTCATTCACCGCGCGGCGGGCGCGGGCCGCAGCCCTGGCCGAGAGCGGGACCACGGCCTACGTTATCGTCGTCGCCCGGGACGCCCCCCGCAGAGCAGACCGCCGCGCGGGAGCGCTGGAGCATCTGCGGCGGGTGACCGGGGCGACTTTTCGGTCCGCGCCGAGGCGGCAGGCCGCTCCGAGGAGCCGCAGATACTGGTCGAGGCGGGACCGCGTCCCGTCAGGCTGCTGCTGCCCCGGGTGGATTGGAACGGCCTGGGGCAGGACGGCATCGTGATCCGGACCGTGGGCCAGGATCTGGTGCTGGCCGGCGGGCGCCGCGCGGGGCGCTGTGCGCCGTCTACACGGCTTGAGGACGTGGTGGGCTGCCGCTGGTGGACCGCCACCGAGAGCGATCCCGCGCCGGTCGGCGCTGCCTCTTTCCGACGCGACACCGTTTACACGCCCCCGCTGCGCACGCGTGAGGCCTTCTACAGCGATCCGACCGGGGACCCGCTTTTCGCCGCGCGGCTCAAGCTCAACGGGCACCACCACGAGATCGCGCCGGAATACGGCGGGCACCACCGCATCCTGGGGTTCGTCCACACCTTCAACCGGCTGCTGCCGCCCAGGAGGTACTTCGCGCGCCACCCCGAGTGGTACAGCGAGGTGGGCGGCAAACGCACGACCGAGCGCGCGCAGCTGTGCCTCAGCGACGAGGCGATGCGGCGCGAAGGCGACCGAGAACGCGCTGGGGTGGATCCGCGAAGATCCCGACGCCGGGATGATCTCGATCAGCCAGAACGATTACAACACACGGTCGCGCGCCAGTGCAATGAATGCCTGGCATTGGAACAAAAGGAAGGATCGCCCGCGGGGCCGCTGCTGCATTTCGTCAACGCCGTCGCCGCCGACATCGAGGAAAGAGTTCCCCGGCTTCCTGGTCGAGACGCTGGCCTACCAGTACACGCGCAAGCCGCCGCGGCATGTGCGGCCCGGAATAATGATCCGCCTGTGCTCGATCGAGGCCGACTTCGCCCGCCCGCTCGACGCCGACGCCAACCGCGCGTTTCGCGACGACATCCTGGGCTGGAAAGCGATCGCGCCCCGGCTCTACGTCTGGGACTACGTCACCAACTTCACCAACGTCATCCACCCGCACCCCAACCTGCGCGTGCTCCGCGTCAACCTGCGCTTCTTCGCCCGCCAACGCGCCATCGCCGTGTTCGAGCAGGGCGACAACTATTCGGGCGGCGTGGGCGACTTCGTGGCGTTGCGCGCCTGGCTGCTGTCGCACCTGCTGTGGAAACCGGACGGCGACGCGACAACTGACGGCCGAGTTCCTGAGAGGCTACTATGGCGCGGCGGCGCCGCACCCTGGCACCGCGTACCTTGACCTGATGGGCGACGCGTTCGAGCGCTCCGGATTGAAGCTGAGCACGTTCCAGTCCGACCATTCGTACCTGACGCTCGATGTCATGAACCAGGCGACGCGCCTGTTCGCACAGGCGCAAAACGCCGTGGCTCCCCGACCCGAAGGGCCCCCGACTTCGCGCGAAACCTCCTCCTGTCGCGGCGCGTGCGCGACGCAGCAGCTCGCCCTGGATCACGCCTGGATCCTGCGCTACGACGCGCTCCGGGGCGATGCGCGGACGCGCCGGCAGGCGTTCGAAGGCCCGCCGGACGTCGCCCGGGCGGTCGAGGAGTTCATCCGCACCGCGCGTGAGTTCGGGGTCGACCGTTACAAGAGAGGGCGGGTCGTTGCCTCTCCACCGCGGCTGCGCAGCGTGCCGGCGCCGCCGCCACACGGGAAGGTGAGCCCGCCGAAGGCCTTACTCGGGCACGGTGTATTCGACGTAGAGCGCCGTTTCTTTCGTGTTGGCCTGGAACGCCGCCCCACTCTTCGGGGCTCAGCCTGCCGGGTTTCCGGGACAGCCGCAGCAGGGGCGCGCCCTCGTCGACCCGCAGGATGCGCCCCGCGTCCGCTTGTCCAGCTCCTCCAGGAGCGGCTCGAAGGGCATTTTCGTCCAGCGCTTGACGTCGCGGGCGGTGTCCTGATCAACGGGCAGCAGGGCGACAAGGTCGGGGCTGCTCATCTGCCCCAGACCGGCGGCCTTGAGCGTCCCGTTATGGCTGCCGTGATGGCCGACCTTGTACAGCACGGTGCGGCGGAGCAGGTCCCCGGCCGTGACCGTCCGGCCGGGCGCGCCGGGGCCCTCCACCTGCCAGGCGAGCTTGTGCCAGGACAGCCAGCTGCCCACCTGGGCGTCGGCCGGAAACAGGAGCACGTTGCCGCTGCCGACCATCTCGATGGCGAGGGCGAGGCTGGTGTTGTTGGTGGCGGCGTCGAGCCGCAGCGCCAGCTCGCCGGCGGCCTGCAGCCAGTCGCCGCCGACGCGGCGCCACGACGCTTCGTCGTCCTCGCCGAACCCGTAGTGTTGCCGGAAGAAGGCGTCTTCCTTCGCCCGGTCGCCCCCGATCCGGCAGGAGGGATCGAAGGGGAAGCTGCGCTCGAGCGCGTCCCGCTCGTCGGGGGACAGATCCGCCGCGCCGCCCGGCCCGGGCGTCGCCGCCGCATAAAAGGCGGTCTCCTCGTCGAGGGCGGCGTGCTCCTGGTAGACCTCGCTCCGTCCGCCCCTTCCGGGGGCGGACTTTTTCAGCAGGGTGACGTCCGTGGGCGGGCCGAGGACGTAGACCCGGACGTTCGGGACGCCGTCGATGCCGATCGTCGCGCCGCCCGGCCGCAGGTAGCGGGTCACCCCCGCCTGCGAGCGTACCAGCTCCAGCAGGTCGGAGGTCGACGGCCCGGCGCCCAGGCCCGAAGGATCGACCGCGCCGAAAAACTCCACCACCCCGCCGATGCGGCTCGCCGCGAGCGGGCTCTCTTCCTGGAGCCGCGCCACCGCGGCGCGAAGGGCGCCCACGGCCATCCGGCGTTCCCGCCGCAGCGCGCCGGCCGTCGCGTCGCCCGGGTCTTCCGTCCAGGGGAGCCAGAGCGCATCGACGCGGATCTGGCGGAACAGCGCCTCGGCCTGGCCGAACCCCGACAGATGGTCCCAGTGCTCGTGCGTGGCGACCAGCACGTGGATGTGGCCGCCCGTCGCCTCGCGGATGTCTGCCATCGTGCGCACCATCACGTCGGGGACGTCCGGGGCGCCGACCACGACGCCGCAGTCGATCAGCAGGTAGCGGGCTTGGCCGTCGGCGCCGCCCAGGGCCAGCAGGAAGCAGTCCCCCAGCCCCTGGCGGTACATGCGCACCCGTACCCCGGTCTCGGGGGCCGTCATCCTGCCCATGGCGCGTGTTCCCCTTCCGGCGAACGGTGCAGGAGCGCGAAGGGCTCCGCCTCCGCCCCCTCCGAAGCGCCGCCGAAGTAGGTGGCGCGCAGCGACGCATCGGTCCCGCCGGTCAGGAACCGCCTCTGCCGCGCCAGGCGGTTTTCGCTGGCGATGTTCTTGGTGACGCAGTAACGGATGGCGCCGGTCTCGATGTCGACCAGGAGCGTACAACCGCCGCGGAACCAGAAGTCGCACGGCGGCGGGTCCGGCAGGAGCAGGGCCTGCTCCTGGGTTTCGGCGCGGCGGTAGCCGGGACGCCGCTGCGTGACCTCGACCACCAGTTCGACGATCGATTGGCCGTCGGGACCGATCCGCCGCGCCGGGCGCAGCGAATGGACTTCGAAGGCGTTTTCGGGTTTCGTCAGGTCGAGCCCCGCCAGGATGTTTTGCACGGCGGCGCGGTTCGTGTCGATCCACTGGTGCAGCGCCATGCGGCTCTCCTCCGCCTTCTCATAGATCTCCCGGCGGTCAACGGAAAGGTCCCACTGCCGCGCGAAGCGCAGGAGCTGCTCGACGAAGGGCGCGATCGCCTGCGGGACATGCGGGTCCGCGGGGGGCTGCCAGCGCAAGCTTTCCACGGAAAGGGTGCGCACGTCGCGCGGATAGATGCCGCGCCGGCGGAACGCCTCGATCACGGCGATGCGGTACCCGCGGTCGTCGTCGGGGACCAGGTCATGGTCGGCGGTGATCAGGGCGCGCAGGTACTCGCCGAAGGTCAGGTCCACGGGCGGGCAGTAGTCCAGGGCGCGGATGCACATGGCCAGGACGTGCTGCGCCGATTTGGCGGCCTCGCCCGCCAGCCGGTTCACCAGGTCCGGGTGGGCCTCCCCGGCGGGCAGCACGCCGGTCCCGCCGGTCGCGATACGCAGCAGGTCCGCGATGCGGGACTTGTAGATCGAGAGGAACGCGTCGAAGACCGCCGCCACCAGCAGCGCGCCGCGCGCGTGCGGCTCGACGGTGCGGTCGAGCTCCGCCGGGTCGGGCTTATTGGGCTCCCACTTCCCGGTCTCGGGGCGGAACCCGCCCAGCGCGTCGCGGAGCGCGCCCGAGCGCCCCGTCGCCTGGCCGAACTCCTGCGCCAGCTGCCCCAGCAGGCTCTGGCGGGCCAGGTCGCCGCCGGTCCGGGCGATCTGGTGGCGCAGCACGTCGGGGAAGGAGAAGTGCTGGAACAGCGCCACGATGTCGGCGAAGGCCTCGTGGAAGGCCAGCACGTCGGGGTTGCTGGGCTCGATGAAGCGGCTGTGCATCCCGTCGAGCAGGGCGTGCGTGGTTTCGTGGGCGATGATGTCGTGCGACAGGCAGGTGAACACGGTGCCACCCGGCAGGTGCCGCCCCGGGTCCGAGGCGGACGCGGGGAAGTAGCCGAACAGCAGTGCCTTCTTTACCGGGCTGTAGAAGGCGTTCGCTTCGCGCAGGGCGTGCGGGTAGATCCGCAGCCGCTGCACGTACCGCTTGCGGGGGTCTTGTTCCTCCTCCGGCGTTCGCGGCGACCAGAGCGCGAGCCGGCCCAGCGCCCGCTCGAAGTTGCGGATCGTGGTCATCGCCACCGCATACACCATCTGCTGGTGGAACTGCGGGTTCCCCTCCGACGGCTCGAGGCCGTCCTGGGCCAGCAGGTAGGGTTGGTTCAGGTCGACGGGCGCGTAGAAGCAGTCGCTGGCGGGGTCGACGTCGACGACCTCCAGGTACTCGCCCACCGGGCCGGGTACCAGCAGGTCCCCGCCGCTCTCCGGGTCGACCTCCCAGGGCACCTTGAGGGTCACCCGGTTGACCACCGCGGTGTCCAGCTGCGTGTCCAGGCTGGGGTCGAACGCGTAGACCCGCAGCCGGCGGAACGGGGGGCGGGGGATCGGTATCGCGCCGCGGGGGGGAGCCGTCATCCGCGTTCCTCCCTTTAAACGCCCGCTTCCGGATAGGCGAACCCCTCCGGCGCGGGCAGATCGCTGTCGTAGTGTCGCCGGATCGCCGCGTCGCAGACGGCGTAGCCCCAGTTGATCAGCCGCTCCTGGACATCCGGTTCCAGCCGCTTGAGGCGCGTGGTGACGCGGGCGAGGGCCATCGTTCTGGCGTGGGGGCAGTCCAGGGCGTCGGCCAGGCCGTAGTGGGCGATGTCCGATCGGATGCCCCAGTAGGCCCCCTCGCGCTGTTTGTTGACGAAGGAGCTGACCACCTGGCGCTTGCGCAGGCTGCGCACCTGGTTGTCGATGAGCTCGAAGACGCGGTAGGAATGCCGCGCCCAGTCGTGCTTGGGCTCGGCCTCGGGCCCCACCTGCCCGCCCGCGTCGCTCACGAGGACGGTGGCGTACCGCTTCCAGGCGGTCTCCAGACCCAGGTTGTCGTACACGCCGCCGTCGGTGAGCACCACGTCCGTGGTGAAGGGTTCGCGGTGCAGGACCTCCCCCTCTTCGGGCGGCTCGTAATCGGCGCCGTCGAGGTCGAGCGTGACCGGGGACAGGAACGGCGTGAACTCCGACGAGGCGGCCACCGAGAGCGCCAGCTCGACCGTGGGTTTCTTTATCTGGCCGACGCGGTAGTCCCTCATGTAGGGCTTCATGAACCGCCACAACGCGCCCGACTGCACGTTGGTGGCGTTGATGACGAAGCGCGGCCGGTCGGGCAGGTCCTGGAGCGTCCTGTCATCGAACAGGTATTTCCGGTAGGCGCCCATCACCCGGTCGCCGACGCTCCCCGGCCCCAGGACCCCGCCGATGATCGACGCGGCGTCGATGGTCCGGCCCGCGAGCGCCCGGATCGGGGCGACCACGCGCGCGCCGAACTGCCGCGCGACCCCGGCCCCGTCGAAGTCGAGCTGCGACCAGCCCAGACCCAGCACCGCCGCCGTGACCGACCCGCCGGACACGCTCGAGACCCGGTCGAGCTTGCCAAGCAAGCCCGCCTCGTTGAGTCGCCACAGGGTGCCCAGGTGGAACAACATCGCGCGGTACCCGCCGCCCGACAGGCACAAGGCGATCCCCCGCTCCGGGGGCCGCTGATCCGACGGGGTGACGTTCAACTCTACCGGAGACCGGACAGCTTCCGTGTCAATTTGCATCTGGTTCCTCCCGCTGCTTCGTTGCCGGCGCGCCCGGCGCGTCAGGCCCAGCGGATGATGATGTCGCGCGTCGCCATGTTGTCCTGGCGCGCGATGGTCTGGGCGATGGAGCCGCCCGGGAACGGCCGGTCGAACGGGTAGCCCATCGGCCGCCGATCCGGGTAGGGCTGGTTCCGGGCGCCGCAGAAGCTCATGGAGCCGCACGTCGACTGGCGGACATCGTCCCGGTTCCCGTCGGTCAGCATCGCCAGCAGCCGGAACCGCATCCCCTCGCGCGTGCCCCGCGGCAGCAGGAGGTTGTAGGGCCAGCCGCAGGAACAATAGTCCTCGTTCGCGTCGGCGCTGTCGCCCGGCCTGCCCGCCGCCTCCGGGGGCTTGCGGCCCGGCTTGCGGATCACGGACGAGAGCGCGGCCGGCCGGTAGATCACCGCCTTCTCGGACGGCCCGAGGGTGTGCTGGAACTTGTCCATCTCGATCCACATCCGCCGGTTCTCCGCCGCCTGCTGCGCGACCAGGAACAGGCGCACCGTCACCGGGAGCGCCGTAGGCGCCAGGTTCTCCGCGCGCAGGAAGTAAACGAACTCGTCCTGGTCCAGGTAGCTCAGCGAGACCGTCGTGCCGTCGCGCTGCCGGACGGGCCGCTGCAGCATCCGGGTGATCAGCTCGGCCGTGGTCAGCGGGTTGTTGGTGAAGTCCGTGTCCCAGTTCGCGCCGCCGAAGGTCGCCCGGCCCCAGGCCTGCCCGTCGAAGGCCCCGTCCCCGCCGGGGAGGCGGCTTTTAAAGCAGAGCAGGATGTCGGGGCTCTGGTTGGCGCCCGCCGCGCCGCCCGGCGCCTTGCGCACGCGCGCCCGCGGCGCGTCGGAGAAATCGTGCGGCGTCAGGCGCTCCTGCGCGCGGAAACACAGGTCGTCCACGTGCTTATGCCAGCGGTAGAAGGCGGGGTCACGGATGGCGGTCGCCGTGTCGATCATCACCCGGGGTCTGCGACCCGGCGCCGAACGCGAGCAGGACGTGGCCGTTGCCGTGGTGGTGCCGTACGAGGCCCCGCCGACGCGATGCTGGTCTCGGCCGTGGCGCAGGCGGTCCGTGGTGACCGGCGTCCCGTCGCTGAAGGCGCCGCCGGCGATCGCCTGGCCCAGGAGGTCGCGCGCGGCCTCCTGTTCGGCGAGCGTGACCGCGCCCGGCAGGTCCCGCAGGCGCGTCCCGGGGGCGCGGGCGCTGTAGCGCGCCTGGTTCTGGTTGCGGGGCTGTTGCGCAGGCCGGGCCCGGGGTCGTAGCCCTCGTCGACGGGGGCGCGGTAGTCGGCCAGCGGCTTGACGGGCTCCATGCCCAGGGCCAGGCGCTCCGTGTCGTAGCGAGCGAGCATCTGCTGGTGCATGTAGTAGAAAAGCTCGCCGTGCCGGTCGCCCAGCCGGCGCGCGCCCGAGCCGGACACGCGGGCGTGCCCGGTTGGGGTACACGACGTGCCAGTGCTCGTGGTGCTCGTTGGCCTTGGGGTCCTCCCGGTACCAGTTCAGCGCCGACTCCGGCGCGCGCCGGCCGCGAGGGCGGCGTCGCCCTCGTCGGCCGCCTCGGAGGCAGCGTCTTTTCCGGGGCGCGCTCCTCGAGCGACGGGAAGGGGAGCCGGCGCCCCAGGGGGTGGTGCGTGATGAAGATCTCGAGCGCGTGCTGTACCAGCTCCACGCTCTCCGTCCGGGCCGCCTGTTCCGCCTCCTCGCGGATCGCGCCGAGCCCCTCCTCGCCCTGCTCGGTGGCCAGCCGCATGAACCGGGACGACAGTTCGATGGCGCGGTCGAGCTGGTCGGGGTTGAACGTAGAAAACTGCTGCCCCGCCGCCGCGGCCAGCGCGGCGTCGTCGGGAGCGGCTTGCAGCTCTTCGGCCGGCTCGGGCGGGGGCTGGCTCAGGAACGCTTCCGTCCAGGACTGCAGTGCCGGAATGTCCGCCATGGTTGATTCTCCTCTCGTCCGTGCTGCCGCAAACCTAGGGCAGCCAATCAGTTGTCAGTTTGCCCGTCGCGACCAGGCCGAACCCCTGGTTCTCGAACGGGGTGTTATAGGCGAGCACATGGACGCGGTACTCCCCCGGCTCCGGCGCCTCGATCACCACCTGCTCGACGTTGTTGCGGTGGTCGGTCTTCTGCCACGAGGGCCGCTTCAGGGCGTGGTTCCCGAGGAGGCGCTTGCCCGCGGGGGTGACCACCACCAGATCGAGGTCCTGCTGCAGGCCTTTGTTGGGCCGGTCGGTCCACGCCAGCGTCACGCGCAGCGGCAGGCCGGCTTCGACGCCAAGGGTGCGCCCCCAGCCGCCCCGCCGCGCGTCGCCCTTGTTCAGGGCCTCGTCGGAGTCCCGCGCGACATCGGCGAAGCGCAGCTGGAAGCCGGAAGGGTCGCCGGGGAAGGGCAGCGTCCGGCGCAGGTGGATGCGGCCGAACCCCTGGTGGAAGTTCGGCTGGCCGACCTCCTCCAGCCGCAGCGTGTCCCGGTCGATCCAGACGGCCCCGTTGATCAGTGCGGCCTTGAGAAGCGCCGCGCTCGGCGCATGCTCGCGCTCTTTGGCGAAGTACTGGCGGACGATGGCCGCCGCGCCGGCGACCACCGGCGCCGCCATGCTCGTCCCCGAAAGGTACATGTAGTGCCCGCCGAACGGTTCGTACGGAATGCCCAGGGCGCTGCCGGCGCTGCGCGCGGAGACGACCACGGTGCCGGGGGCCACGACGTCCGGCTTGACGCGCTCGTCGTCGCTGGGCCCGCGCCCGCTGAAGGCGGCCAGGCAATCGACGTCCCCACAGATCGGCTCGTCCGCCGCCAGCGGGCTCTGGGGGCCGCCCGGATAGGCGCGCCAGGTTTTCCCGGCGTACGGCCCGTCCGTGCGGTTCGAGCAGGAGGCGCCGACCGTCAGGGCGTTCTTGGCCGCCGCCGGGGACCGGAGCGACTGCAGGCCGATCCGGCCCAGCGGGTCGGGCGGGTCGGCCACGACCTGCGCGCCGTCGTTGCCGGTGGAGAAGACGACCAGAAAGTCGGGGTGGTCGTAGACGAACTGGTCGACCTCGTGGCTGTCGATGGAGTAGCGCCCTTCGGCGATCGTGCCCCAGCTGTTGTTGTGGATGCGCACGCCCCGGTCGTAGGCCTCCTGGAAAAGATCGCCCAGGTCCAGCGGCAGGCCGGAGAGCTTGCCGCGCCGGTCGCGCAGGCTTTGAACGACCAGCCGCGCCCCGGGCGCGACGCCGCGGAGCTTCCCGCCCGACGCCGTCCCGTCGCCCGCGATGATGCCGCACACGTGGGTGCCGTGGCCGTGGGGGTCGTCGGGCTCGCCGTCGGCGGCACGCGCGATGACCGCCGCCAGCCGGTTTTTCAGGTCCGGGTGCCGTTCGTCCACGCCGCCGTCGGCGACGCCGACCAGGACGCCGGTCCCGTCCCAGGGGCAAGCCGCGGGCGGCTCGGCCTGCTCGACCCCGATGGCGGCGCGGACGCAATCGTTGCTCAGCTCGTATTCGGGGGCGGGGTCCACGGCCGAGACCTGCGGCATGCTCCGGAGCTCTTCCAGCACCGGCGAGTCGGCGTCACAGGCGAACCGGATCTTGCGGCGGCCGACCGCGATGTCCGTGATCCGCGGGTCCTTCCGCATCGCTTCGGCGACAAGGGCCACGTCCGCCGCGCCCTCGCAGCGCAGCTCGTAAGAGGTCGGCGCCGGGGAGGCTGCGGGGGCGCCCGCGATGCCTACCGTCGGCGGGGCCATCCCGAACACGCCCGCGGCGCCCGGCGGCGCCCACATCCCGGCGCCGGCGGGGGCGTGCTCCTGGGCGCGTGCCGGAGGGCGCGGCGCCTGCGGCGGCGCGTACGGCAGCACGCGCCCGACAAAGCCGAGGGTCTCGACGTCCCGGCGCTGCCGGTCGGTGAGCGGCGCCTTGAAGGCGAAGTCGGGGAGGTACCCGGTAAGGTCGACGCCGATCCGGTCGAGCTCCCGCTTCCAGGCGCTGCGGATCGGCCCTTTGAGCTGGATCAGGTAGACCTCGGGCGCGGCCGCCGCGACTTCCCGGATCGGGGACGGCGGCCCGCCGCCGGCGTCCGCGGCGAGGACCTGCGCCTCGGGTTCTTCGGGTCGGCCTGCTTCGGCCCAGGAGAGGCCCGGCTGCGTCGGCAGCTGCTCGACCACGAGCCCCCGCTCCTCGAGCGCCCTCACGTCGTTTTCGTCGCCGAACCCGCGGACGTAGGCGCCTGCCAGCGACGCGGAGACGGGGCCGTGCTTTTTGAGCACCACCTCCGCCGCGTGCCGGTCCCCGTCGCTCAGACACAGGACAATCAGGCTGTTAACCGCCATCGCTCTCCCTTTCGTCGGCGTTGCCGGGGCCTGCCCGGCGCCCCTGCTACACCGCCACCGTGACAGGCACGGTCGCGCCGTCGGGCAGTATGGTCACCGTGTCGTAGCGCGCGTCCGTTTCCTCGGTGTAGCGGATCTTGACGGTCGCGGCGACGTCCGGTGCCGGCACGGCGGGCTCGCGGACTATTTTGTCCAGCAGCAGGTCGGCGGGGTTGATGCCCTGCGGCTCCTTCCGCCGCAGCTCGACGGTGTACCCGCCGGTGGGGAACGCGCACTCTCCGGTGACATGCAGCGTCGGGCGCCCCCCCGGCATGCGGTCGTGCC
>JAUJNC010000122.1 GCA_030446525.1 Armatimonadaceae bacterium | reverse complement strand
CACACACGCGGATTCACCCCCGTGGTGCGCAAAATAGCCTCGCGCGAGTACCAGGAATTTGCCAGAACCTGCGTGGCCGACCGCGTGTTTGTTACGAAGTCGCGCTCCTTACGCCCTAGCACCGCAAGCGCAGGGAGCGTATACGTGGTCCCGAGCCGTCTCTTCACGTACCGCCCGTCGGCGATCATGTCGTAGCGCTCGTGCTCCAACAAACTCCACTCATACACGTACCGCATGGTGTCCTGGCAGTAGTATACGGAGGGGCATTTCAGAAAGCGCAGCAGATACGGTGACTGTGTCACGATGCACTGATGGACGTACGCGACATCATAGCCGCGCCGGTCAATATCCGCTGCCACCTCCTGGTGGCGGCGCTGCAAAGCGTCCAGCTCCCGTACATGCTGGCGCAGACCTTGGTACTCGGCCAGGTAAGGCCCGCGGCGTGGGCCGAGCATACGCCGCAGTACGGCCACACCCGTCACCTTAAGGCCGCGGCCCAGCCGCTGACCTGGCCCTAGACTCGGGCTGCCGGGCGCGGTTGGCACATCATAGGAGTAAACGTTTTCGCAGACGGGCCCCAGCGGCAGATACTCCTCGACCGCGCTGGAGAGGATATAGGCATCCAACACGTGGCCGCGCTTTCGCAGGTGACGGGCATGTTCATATAAAGCGCGCTTTGCGCCGCCGGCAGGCAGATTGTAAAAGAGGGCTATCCTCATTGAACGGCAGCCTCGTACGATCGCAGCGTCAGCGCGGCGGTCCGCTCCCAGGTGAAGAGCCGTGCGCGCTCCAGGGACAGGGCGCGACGGCGCGCGTTGGCGACACGATCCGTGAGCAGATGATGCAAAGCGGCGGCTATCGCTTCCGTGTCTCGGAACGCCACCTGTATGCCCGCGTCTCCGACGACCTCCGGCAGGCTCGATGTGCCGGACGTGATCACCGGCGCGCCGCAGACCATCGCCTCCAGCGGCGGCAGACCGAACCCCTCGTACTCGGAGATGTACGCGAAAGTGTCGCACGCCGTCATCAAGGCGTTCATCTGGTCGTCCGGAATGTAGCCCGTCAGAATCACCCGCTCGCCGATATTCTCGTCCTGCGCGAGGCGCCGCAGCACGTCGTCGTGGCCGTCCCAGCTTCCCCCGGCCAGCACCAGCTGGTGCGGCAGATGCGGACATTCGCGGCAAACTCGCGCGAACGCTCGGACAAGCTGCGGGAGGTTCTTGCGCGGCTCCAGGCTTCCGCCGTACAGCACGAAAGGCGTGTCGGCCAGATCAAAGGCACTTAGCGCGGCGCGCAGGGTACGAGGGTCTTCGACGCGGCGCGTCGAGACACGGGGCGCGAGCGGCGTCACATCGATGCGATCTTCAGGGATCCTCAAATGCGCAACAATGTCACGCTTGGTGGATTCGGAGATCGCGATGACGCGCGAGCAGCGCTGGGCGTGCTCGAAGACCCGCTCCCACGCGGCGACATTGTCCGGGTGATGCGCGCCCGCGTACAGCCGGATCGTGAGGTCGTATATCGTCACCGTGTTGTGCCGAGCCGCGAGCCTATCCAGCGGCAACGGCAGCGTACTCGGCAGGTGCAGCAGATCGTATTTGCGGCTCGCCATCCGCGCTCTTGCCGCCAGCGTGCCCTGTTTGAAGCGCCACAAGGCGGTCGCATCGGCGCGTTGTGCCCACGACGACAGCCGCCGGCTGCGTGTGACGCCCGGAGCCGCGGAAAGCAGGAAGGCGCTGCCGCCGGTGTCCACGCCGGCTCGCGGGTACTGCCTCCACAGGAACCCGCCTTCCGCCCCCGCCTGCTGCAGGGCCGCCGACGAGAACAGCAGGGGGGCGAAGGCGGTAATCTGATGCCGGGTTCCGCTGGCGTACAGGGCGCTCAGCAGGCTATCCACATAGTTCTGGACCCCCGTCATCTTGCCGCCGAACTGCCCGTCGATGTTTACTGCGATACGCATAGATTATGATTTCACAGGGGCGGCAAAACCCGCTTACGGAAAAACAGGATAACCGCCATAACGTCATGAATGGGAACTGCCTACTCGACCGTTACAAGCGGCAGGCTCTTCACCAACCGCATCTGTTCTTCCTGCGACATCTTCACAAAGACCCCGCTCTCGTCGCGCACCTCTGAATATTTTCCCGCGACATACCCTTGTTCTGGCGTCAGTTCCCTGAGCGTGTCCGGCTTCAGATCGCTGCGAACGAAAAGGCGTTCACGCCGCTACTCGTGCAACCGACAGGGAGTAGCCCTTCTGCTCGGCCAGACGGCAAAGCGCTTTCAATGAGGCGCCGAAGTAGATCATGAATGATGCGCCTGGCACGATCAAACCCTTCATCATAGGGAACCGTTACGGCAGCATCGCACCCGAAGCGGTAGTTGTATTCGATGAGCACGGTGGCCGGATTAACGACGTCGATGGCCTGCCAAACCCAGTAGTCGTTGCCATCGATGTCAATGGACAGCAACCCGATTTCGCCCGTAATGCCGTTGTCCCGGAGGAGCTGATTTATATTGTCGCGCGTGACAAACGCCGCCACCGCGTTAAGATCGTACAGCCAGTAGTCCCGCCTTGCTCTGAGCTTCTGGATGTTCTCCTCACTGCCGTCGATCACCAGCCCCGACCAGTTGTTGTTCAGCAGCAGGAAGCGCGTGTTGCTTTCGGTGTAATCTTCCACACCGAACTCGACGAACACCTTTGACGGAACCGTGACATGCCGCAGCAGGAACTGGATGATCCCGTCCTCACCGAACTGCGAAAAAACGCGGAACTCGCTCGCCGCCAGATCCCGCCCGGGCCGGGCTTCGATCTGTCGAAGCTCGACCCTGCCCGCCGCTTGCTGCAAATCGATCAGAGCATGCCGCATCTCGTAGATCTTCTGCTGCAGGTGCTCCAAGTAGCCGAGCGCATGTTCGATCTTGTGCTCAACGCACCCGAGGTGCTGTTCGATCTGGTCCAGCCGCCGCGCATGCGCCTCCTCTCGTACCATGCTATCGTGGGCCCTCTGCGCCAGATTGTCCAGCCGGCTTACGATCTCCGGCAATAGGTCCAATCGCTGCTTGACGGTTTTTATCCATCGAACCAACATTGAGTAGCTCCTATAAGCCGCCGATGCGATGCTCCAGCGTGTTACTCCAGATCGACGACAGCAATCAAACTGGTGTACACGAACTTGTAATCGCCTTCTTCAAAAATCCGCTGAAGCAAACGGCAGTAACTACCATGCACAAAAGGAGCTACCCTCCGGTAAAAACCCTCGCGATAATATTGCTCGACAGACTCGTTATAGGTCTTACTGAAAGCTTTCTCGTAAGCGGCACGGACGAAGGGAAGATTGATGATTTTCGCTTTCACCCGGTTCTTCAAGGAATTTGTCGGATGAAGCGGATCATTCGCAATGGATGGCACCCGCTGTAGGTCGGCTTTCATCATATCCCGGACGGCTTCGATGTCACCCAACCGGCCTTGGACCACCTGCTCGAGATCCATTTCCAGCAGTTCCCGGAATAGTTCTTTTGTCGGTACGGCAAGTTCGGGGAAGATGCGAACGTGCGTCGGCCGCACCGTCGCGACTAACTGCTCGAGAGAAGCTGGCGTGTAGTTCCTGAGGTGCGTCTTGTCCTGGTAGTGCAGAAAAGTCAGACTGAACCTGGCCATTACCTCGTCTTCTTTTGGGACGGCAAGGATCAATCGCTTTTTTGTTACGCGGGCAAGCTCCTGGATAGCGGCCTGATCATTGACATGTTCTAAAACATCAAAGCAATAGGCACAGTCGAACGTCTTGTCGCCGAACGGCAGCTCGGTGATATCCGCCTGAACATAGGTGCCCAGAAAACGTTTCTCTTGCGCCACCCGCAAAAGCTGCTCATATTTGTCGATGCCGGTGACTTCGAACCCTTTGCCGGACAGGAAATGAACGAATGCCCCGCCGCCACAGCCAGCATCGAGGATTTTCTGGCCTGTCAAGTACTTTTCGAGGTGCGATCGACGCTCTGGATGTAGATCACCACTGACGGAAGACCATTTGAATCTTTCCGCATTTTCGAGCGAATACAGCTCATCCGTGATCGTCAAGCTTTGCTCGTGGTTATGAGAATCGGACTGCCTCACGAGTTGACTTCCCATTCCACCGGCAGGTAGGCACAGCCATATGCCAGAGCCCCTGCGGACACGGTAAAACTCACGGCATTGTCGATCACGTGCTCGGGGTTTAAGTCCCAGTGCTTCACCGTGGGTTCCGGGAAGAGGCTCAGACGGAAACGGTAGCTGCCCTCGTTTAAACTCAGAAAGGGTATATGAAAGGCGATATCCCCCTCCAGCGGAAGGTCGCGGAAGGTCAGATCATACTGGTAGTTACTCGCCGCAAACATGTATAACCCGTCGCTGCGGTATATTTCAAAACCGATAATCGGGTTGGAGCGTGGCTGTGCGAAGCGATATCCAATGCGCACGGTCAGCGATTCGCCGGCGCGAAAATCGGTCCGCGGTTTCCCATCCCGATCCAGGAGGACGATGCCCGTTATACACGACCGATTTGGGTCCAGAAGAGGTTCCGTCTCTTTCCTCCTCGCCTCCGCCTCGGCACACCGCCGCTCTTGCTCCAGACGCTGCAGCTCTTCTTCGATACGCCGCAGCTCCTCCTCGGCGCGCGCCTCGGCTTCGCGGCGCTCTGCCTCCCGGATGGCCCACTCCTCAGGGTGCTTGCGCTTGAACTCCTCCTCCTCACGCTCTGCCACCAAGGCCATATAACGATCTACGGCTTCCTTGGTCTCCCCATAGTAGAGAAGCTGCCCATGATCTAGCCAGACGCAATGCTGACATAGCTCCGCCACCTGCGTCATGGCGTGCGAGACGAAGACGACGGTGCCGCCCTGGAGCTGGAACTCCTTCATCCGGCGCATGCACTTGTTCTGGAACAGCGTGTCGCCGACCGCCAGCACCTCGTCGATGAGCAGGATGTCCGGGTCGATGTGGACGGCGATGGCGAAGCCCAGGCGCATGTACATGCCCGAGGAGTAGCGCTTGACCGGGGTGTCGATGAACTGCTCCAGGCCCGCGAAGTCGACGATCTGGTCGAACTTGCGGTCGATCTCGCGGCGCGACAGCCCTAGGATCGAGCCGTTCAGGTACACGTTCTCGCGCCCGGTAAGGTCGAGATGGAAGCCGGCCCCCACCTCGATCAGCGCGCCGACCCGTCCTTTGGTGCGGATGCTGCCGCCCGTGGGCTTCATGATGCCCGTCAGGAGCTTGAGCATCGTGCTCTTGCCCGAGCCGTTGTGCCCGACGATGCCCAGCGACGTTCCCGGCTCGGCGGCGAAGGAGACGTCCCGCAGCGCCCAGAAGTCGCGCTTGACCCGGGCCTTGCGGTCCAGCAGGGTGTGCTTGATCGAGCCGCTGCCGATCTGGAACCGCTTGGAAACGTTATGAGCCTCGACGGCCTTCGTCACGGCGTACCCGTCAGGGTCTTAAAGATCTGGAAGACGCTCCATCCGGTGAAGATGTCGCCTATCTGGAACTTGCGCCCGACCTGGGGAACGAAGACGATATCCTGCGGCATCAGCTCCGGGTTGTTCTTGGGATCCTGATCCTTTAGGAACTTTCCGAAATCATACGCCTTTTTGGTCAATACGCCGTTCTCTTTGCGCAGGATGCCGATCTCACCGATCTTGGCACTTGCCGTGTAGCCCGCGGTGGCCATCACGTCCAACAGGTAGGTAGGCCGGTCCTCGCGCATGTTCTGGATGCCGCGCCCGGTTTCGCCCAGCACATACACCTGCCGGTTGGTCGGCAGGATGTGCAGGAGGTCCATGTCGCGCAGGGCGATGTCCTTGGCCTCGCC
This sequence comes from Armatimonadaceae bacterium, assembly GCA_030446525.1. The sequence goes on along the minus strand of JAUJNC010000122.1, from coordinate 9,515 downwards.
GTTCATCACCCTGAGCAGATCGACCGGGATGACCTCCTCCACCGAGATGGGGTCGCCGGGGACGCGCTTGCGGTAGATGCGCGCATCCTTGAGTGAGCCGGTCGCCCCGTAGGGGGAGAATTTCAGCTGGCCCAGGGCGCGGCGCAGTCCGTACCGGTTGTCGATCTCGTGCTCGCCTCTCGGCCCTTCGCCGACGATGAGCAGCCGGATCGCCTTGGGCGCATCCAGCGTGAGCGTGTCCCCTTCCAGCAGCGGGACGTCCTCGGGTGAGCCGGAGGCGTTCAGGGCCGCCTCAAGGTCCACCGAGATCGACGGCTCGGGACGCCGCTCATTGGTGATGCGCGCCACGACCCGGTCCGCCTGCGGGACCCCGCCCAAAACCGCGGCAAGGTTCGACACGCGCCAGTGCGGTTTCAGGTCGAACTCGCCGCCCTTGACGGCGCTGCCCCGCACGTAGATGCGGCGCATGCGCTGGCCGGCCACGGCCACCGTGACCTGGCCGGGCCGCAAGACAAAAACATGACGCCAGCCCTCGGAAAGCTCCTGGGACAGCTCCGCGCAGGTCTTGCCCCGTGCGTCGATCGGAGCGCGCAACTTCGGCAGGATGATCTGCCCGTCGGCGGGGATGAGGAGCGTTTTGGTGACATCGGGGTGACGGGGGACGTCGACGCTGATCGTGTCCCCGATGTCCACCCGGTAGTCGGCGGGAACCGAAGCGAGAGCATCCGGCGCAGCGGCGGTGTTCGGCGCCGGTGATGCGGCCGGGACGCTTCCGGCACCTCCGCCGAGCGGCGCGGACAGCCCCTGCGCGGGTGCCACGGACGGCGACAAGGCAAGCAGCGCCGTCAGACAGGTACCGGAAAGCCAGGAACGATTATGCCAACGCTTCATGCCGTCTCCTTCGCTGCTTGGCCGGTCCAACCCGCGGGCGTATCGGGCGTTTCGCTGAGGACGACGCCCAGGATGTGGGGCTGGTAGCCGTTAGTGAGCAGGCGCCGGGCGCGGGCCACGCTTTCCCCCGCCGGCACGCTAGGGGGCGTGACCAGAACGACGCCGCTGGCGACCTTTTGCAAGGGGGCGACCAGGGGGCCGTGGAACGCGGAGGGCCCGCTCACCAGCACCAGGTCGGTGTCGGTAGACAGGTCTTTGAACAGGGCGCGCAGACCGCGCTCGGTCGTCGGCGTCTCTCTCGTCCTCGGGGGATCCGGCGGCCAGGAAGCGCAGGTTGCCGTCGGCGCCCTTGTGCAGGATGTCGTCCGCTTTGGCGCAGCCTGCCAGCACATCGGCCACGCCGGGCGCGTCCGGGGCGCCGAAGACGCGGTTCAGGCGTGGGTGGGCGCGGTCGGCGTCCACCAGGGTGACGCGCAGGCCGTCGCGTACCAGGGTCGCGGCCAGGCGCGCCGCGATCGCCGCACCGGTGTCGTCGGTGCGCGTGCCGACCAGCAGGACGACGGGGACCCCGTCCGTGCCTTTGCCGGAAGGGCTGTACGCATAGCGCAGGTGCGCGAGGCGGTAGCCCACCTCGCGCAGGGCGTCCTCGGCGCGGGTGGAGGCCTGCGCCGGGACCGGCAGCTCACCGCCCACGGGACCGGGCAGGGAGACCGGCACGGAGCCCAGCACGGGGACGCCCGCAACCCGCGGCAGCCCCAGCCCTTCGTCCTCGCGCCCGGTGGCGTCCAGATACTCGGCCAGGAGCGCCGCCGCCAGGGCGAGGAACGCGCCCAAAAAGACGGCCATCAAGGTGTTCAGCAGCGGCTTGGGGCTGACCGGCGCGGCGGCAGACCGCCGGATCGAACGTGCGGATGCTGGGCACGACGGTGGAGCGGCGCACCGTGATCGCGGTGATGCCGTCGCGAAGCTGCTGGGACTTACGGACGGAGCTGTCACGCAAGCGCAACAGATCCTCATCTTCACCCTTGTCTCTGGCGAGCCGTCCCTGCTCCACGTCCAGCCTCCGAGCAGCGCCTCGTTGGCGCGGGTGCTGGCCTTGAGAGTTTCGATAGCCACGTCGGAGGCGATGACCCCGCTCACGGCGCTCCTCTGGTCGGGGTTAAGAGCTTCGCTCTTGGAGCCGACGGAATACTGATTATTAAGTGCCCGTTTGATGCCCCGGTCGAGCGCCTCCATCTCGGCCTTGACACGCTGCACCTCGTCGGATTCGGGCGTGAAATCCAGCAACGGCTCCGTGTGCTTGCGCTGCAGGCTCGTAAAGCTGGGAACGCCAGCCGTCGATGATCGGGTTTTTGTTCTGCGACCAGCCGGTGATGAGGGTCTCCGGCAACGCGTCGCGCTTTAGCCACCAATTCCCTGCGCTTACCCTCCTCCACCTGCAGCGCTTTCCGGTCGCTCTCGATGGCGCCTTGTATCTGCGTCTTCAGGGCGGCGCGCGCTGATGGAAGAAGTCAATGGGGTTGGCGTTCCCCACCGACTTCATGAAGTTGTTGACCGCATTCTGTGCGGCCGCCTTCTCTTCGTCGGCGACCTCCAGGGTCCGGCGCAGGTTGGCCGTGGCCTGGAGCGCGGCTCTCTTTTCTTGCTGCGCTGTGACCTCGACAAAAATGCGCGAAAGCAGGTTGGCGGTATTTTTCGCCTCCTCGCCCGTGCGCGCACGCACCCCGACGTCGAGTACCTGCCCGCTGGGCGCCGCTTCCAGGCGGAGCCTTTCCGTAACTCCTCGGGACTGGTTTGAGCTTGCCCTTCCGGATCACTTCGTTAAGGACCGGGCGAGAACGCAGCATCTGGATCTGGGTATCCAGTGAGGTGCCGCGGCTGGGAGTGATGAGCCTCGAGAATGCTGGACGGTATGGCGCCGCGCCCGGGGTCGTCCACCGAAACGCGCGCCTTGGCCTCGTACACTGTCGGCATCTGCGAGGTGAGGCCGATGGTGGCGCCCACGACCACGACAAAGGTGGCCAGGGCGAGCTTGGCACGGCGGCGGATGATCAGGGCCAGGTCACGCCCGGTGACCGGCGGCGGCAGCTTCTGCGTTTCGTCCAATCTTCTCGGCTCCATTTCCCGCCGACGCCGCCCGGACGGGCGCGGGGCGATACATCGGTCGGATAAAGTGCTTTGGAGTACGGGCTAGTATAACATACAGCAAGGGACGCGTCAAGGGAACGGGCGCGCCGTTATCGCTTAGTGGCTGTCAACGACGGTTAATGCGGGGTTTACGCCTACCGGCGCGGGAGGTAGTAGGTGGCGGCCTGCAAGGGGGTTTCCACACCTGGACGCGATCTATCCGCCCCCGCTCCAGCAGGTGCCGGGCGAGCGCGTCGCCGATAACCCGGGCGATGTTCTCCGCCGACGGACTGAGATCCGCGAACTCGGGCAGGTCGTTGAGGTGGTAATGGTCCATGCGCTCCAGAACGGTGTTGAGGGCCTTCTTGATGTCGCCGAAGTCCTCCAACAGCCCGGAGTCGTTGAGGCGGTCCCCGGTCACAAACACCTGGACGCGGTAGTTGTGGCCGTGGAGCCGCTCACACGGGCCGTCGTAGTTGCGCAGGTAGTGCGCGGCGGCGAAGGTTTTCTCGACGACAAGCTCGAACATGACAATCAGTATAGCCTATGGAGGTCGAGTCCGCAAGCAGCGCAGGAAACCGCGACGCGCCCGCCGAACAAGGGCGCGGCCGGCGCCGCCCGCAAACCCCGAGAGATAAGGAGGACCTCCGCCCGTGAGCAACCTGAAGGCCGCTTCCCTGATCCGCGACATCCCCGACTTCCCGCAGCCCGGCATCCTGTTCCGCGACATCACGCCGGTTCTGGCGGACTACGAGGCCCTTTCCGAGGTGATCAACGCGCTGAGAGGCCAGGCGAGGCGGTTCGCCCCCGATCTCGTCGTGGGCATCGAGTCGCGCGGGTTTGTGTTCGGCGTGCCGATCGCGCTCGGGCTGGGGCTGGGGTTCGCCCCGGTTCGCAAGCTGGGCAAGCTGCCCTACGGGCGCGTCAAGGCGGAGTACGCGCTGGAGTACGGGACGAACGCGGTCGAGATGCATACGGACGCCGTCAAGCCGGGGCAGCGCGTCGTGATCGTGGACGACCTGCTGGCGACCGGCGGGACGGCCGCGGCGGCGGCCTCGCTCGTGGGGCAGCTGGGCGGGGTCGTGGCCGGATACTGCTTCCTGATCGAGCTGGCTTCCCTGAACGGCCGGGCCAAGCTGCCGGGTCACGACATCAGCGTGCTGATCTCCTATCCATGACGCCTCCCACCGTTGCCGAAGCGATGCGGGCGCTCGACGCCATCGCGCCGCCACACCTTGCCCTGGAAAACGACCCCATCGGGCTGCTGGTCGGCGACCCGGCCGCCCCGGTGCGGCAGATCGCCGTCGCCCTGGACGTGACGCTGCCCGTGGCCGAGGCCGCGGCGGCGCGGGGGGCGGGGATGATCGTCGCGCACCACCCGCTCGTGTACCACCCGCTCAAGGCGGTTCGCGCCGACGACCCGGTGGGGGCCGTCGTGCTCGCCTGCGCGGGGGCGCGCCTGGCCGTGGCCGCCGCGCACACGAACTGGGACGTCGCGCCGGGGGGCGTGAACGACGTGCTCGCCGATCGTCTGGGCGTCGCCGACACGCGCCCGCTGCGCGTCACCTACCAGGAGCCGCTGGTGAAGGTCGCGGCCTTCGTGCCGCCGGACGCGCGCGAGCGGGTGCTCGACGCGATGGGCGGGGCCGGGGCGGGCGCTATCGGCAACTACGATCGCTGCGCGTTCTTTTCCCCCGGCACGGGCACCTTCCGCCCCCTGCCCGGCGCCCAGCCCTACCTGGGCACGGTGGGGCAGCCGGAAACCGTTCCCGAAGAGCGTCTGGAGATGATCGTCCCCGCGCCCAGGGCGGAGGCGGTGGTGGCCGCGATGAAAGCGGCGCACCCGTACGAGGAGGTCGCCTACGATGTTTACCCGCTCGCGGCCGCCGCGGGCACGCAGGGCATCGGGCGGATCGGCATGCTGGCGCAGTCGCTCCCGGCCCCCTCGTTCCTCGATGCCGTGAAAGCCGCCCTCCGCTTCCCGGAGGTGCGCATGGCCGGCCCCGAGAGCCGCACCGTGCGCGCCGTGGCGGTCTGCGGCGGCGCGGGGGCGTTCCTGCTGGGCGACGCCCTCGCGGCCGGCGCCGACGCCCTGGTCACCGCCGATGTCCGCCACCACGAGTTCGTCGAAGCCGCGGCGCGCGGCTTGCTTCTCCTGGACGCCGGCCACGCCGCCACGGAAACGCCCGGCACGCAGGAACTGGCCCGGCGCCTTGCAGATTCGCTCGCCCTGCGGGGCGTCGGCGTCACGTTCCTGGCGCCGGACGGCGCCGAGGACAACATCTGAGCCCGGCCGCGGGTTCCGTCAGACCTTCCCCTTGCGCCTCCGCCACAGCAGCTTTTCCTGCGGCCGCATCTCTTCGGTCTGCTGCAGCGACAGCAGATCGACCTGCTCCTGCATCCTGCTCAGCTTCTCCTGCTGCTGCCGGAGCGAGACCTGCGTCTCCTCGAGCGCTTTCGTCAACCGCTCGATCTCCCGGTCTTTTTCGGCGAGCCTGGCATCCTTATCCCGGACCAGCACCTGGTAGACGGTGACGATCGGCTCGGTCCGGTCCGGCCCGCTATCGGCGACCCCGCCAGGTGCGCCGTCGCCCCCGTCGTCGAACGCTTCAGCGGCCTGTTCTTCGGGGGGAACGTCGCGGCGGGTGTCGAAGCCGTCCCCCGGCAAGGGCGGGACGTCCCCGCTGTGGAGTCCGGCCCGGGCGGCGATGCAGAGCGCGTACAGGTTCTCCTCGGCCGCGGCGCCCGTCGCCTGGCCCGGGCCTAAGTCCCGCAAGGCCAGCGCCACGTACAGCCCCAGGTACTCCTCGATGCTCAGCGCGCTCCGGGCGATGGGGCGGATGCGCTCCGCCTCTTCGGGATCCTCCAGGTAGCGCCGCGCGTTCGCCTGCAGCGCCTCGAGCTCCTGGATCTCGGCCATATCCTCCGTCGTGGGCTGCAGCGCCGCGAGCTCCTCGGCGGTCGGCCGCGGCAGCTCCCTTGTCAGGGACAAACCCTCCTCTCCCGATTGCAGCAGACTCATACCCTCATCTTCGGCCGGCGGCCGCCGTTTGCTTATGGCCGCCGGCACGGTCACGGGGCGGACGCGGCGCCGTCTTTTTCCAGGCGCAGCCGCCAGCGCAGCTCGCGCGCTCCGGCGGGCAGGTCGGCGACGAGCGCCCGCACGTAGCCGTTGTGCGTCGGCACCCGCGGCCCTTCCAGAGCCAGACGCGCCCCCTCCGGCGACGCAACCTCCCACGTCAGCGCCGCGCCCGCATGGCGGATGGTCGCCTGCGCGCCGCCGGGCGCGACCTGTGTGTCCGCGGCGCCGTCCGACACGAGGGCGGGGAACAGCACGCGCGTTGCCGCCGGAACGTTCGTGCCACCCAGTCGCGCCACCACCTCCACCCCCGACGCGGAGAGGGTGTACTCTTCCTCGACGGGCCGCACCCCCTCGCCTTCGAGCCTGGTAGCGGAGGGTGAAGGCGACCCGCTCCGGGCGCTCCTGACCGACCGACAGATCCGCCTTCTCGACGACGGCGGGGCCGTACTTCTCGGCGAAGCTGGGGTGGTGGAAGTCGGCAAGAGAGCGCCAGGCAGCCGCGCCCTCCTCCTTCCACGCGATGCCCGGCGACATGCCGGCCCTTGCCGGGTCGTCTTTCGGCCCGTAGGTGCGGTGCGACGCCGGATTTTCGGAGTAGGGCGACGGGGCCACGCCCGCCTTGTGCACGCGCAGCAGGCCCGTCGAGTTGTAGTGCGTATCGGCAGCCGTGTCGATCAGCACATAGGTGCCGCCCGCGCTGGCGCACACCTTGTGGAACGTGTCGCGCACGTCGAAGACGTAGCCGCCCACCTCGGCGGGCGCGGGCCGCTCCGTGATCGTCTCGTCGGCGCGCTCCCAGGCGATGGCGAGCATGGCGACGGCCAGCAGGTTGTACTGCGAGTGGAACGAGTAGCCCTCGTAGCCGTGGCGCAGATTCGGCTCGGCGCGGTTCTTGACGATCCACAGCTCGCCGGAGGGGCGCTGCCAGCGCCGGATGGACGCCAGCGCCAGGTGCGCCGCCCGCTTGAACGCGCCTGCGACATCCGGCCGCCCCCAGGCGCGCCAGCGCCGGGCGTTCACCTCACAGATCACAGCCACCTCGGCCTCGTTCCACTGGTGGTGCGCCGAGCGCCCGCCGCAGGCCCACTCGCCGGCGGGGGAGAGCAGGAGCAGCGTGGACAGGCCGCCCAGCGTGAGGAACTCCAGAAGGCGTTCGTGGTGCGGACCCCCCGTCCGGGGCGGACCGTGGTAGGCGTCGTCGGCCATCACGTCGTCGAGCCACAGTCGGGGGAAGGCGTCATAGGCGAGCGGCGCGTTGGGGTCCTGGTACATACCGAAGCGGGTCAGGGCCGGCCGCTGGGCTTCGAGGCAGCGCTCGATGTACTCGGCCTGCGCCTGCTCCTGGTCCGGCGTTACCAGCCCATCCTTGCGCCGCAGACACTCGCCCGCGACATTGACGATGTTCCAGTTGCCGCCCCCCGCCGTGTTGCGGTAGGTCTTCTCCGGCACCAGACCCTGCAGCAGCTCGGTCCAGGCGTCCCACGCGCCCTGCGGCACCCGCCCGGCCAGAATCCGGCGGGCGTGCATGATCAGGGGGATGTAGAAGTCGGGGTGGTTGTTGGCGGTGGTGTTGCTTGCCAGGGCGCGCAGGGCGAAGTCAAAGGCGCGGGTCGCCGCATCGAGCAGATCCTTGCGCCCGGCCTCGGCGACCAGCAGGGCGGCGCACAGGGCGAAGGCGGGCGTCGAATACTGGCGCTCCGCCTTCTCGAACGGGTCGATGACCGCGCCCGCTTTGTCCTGGTGCTTTTTGAAGAAGTCGACGTTGCCCGCGATCAGGGGCAGGTAGTCGGCGCGCGAAAGTCCCGTCGGCGCGAAGCCCGCCGGCGGGGCGGCCGGCGTCGCGGGGAACAGCCGCCGCAACGCCGCCGCCGCGGGATGACGGGAAACGACTTCGTCCCAGTTTTTCACGTCCATAGACGTACGCTCCTGTATTCTGGCGGCCGCTCGCTTCGCGACCAGCGGACCGACGGCGGCGCCCACCCCGGTGAGCGCCAGCTGCTTCAAAAATCCGCGGCGCGAGGCGCGCTGCTTTTGGCGCTCACCGCCCCCTGCGGCATCGGCGTGATCGCTTCCTGCATGCATCTTGTTTGTGTTCCTTCTCCTCCAGGCACTGGGGATGCATCACGCTGGTGTTGCCGGGCCGTACACGGCCCGGCGTCCTGTTCTAGTTAGCGGAATCTGTGCGGCCGTCCTGCGCCTACTTTCGGCGCGGCACACAGAAAATCATCTTCCGTGTTTTTCGCTGTTCAACGTTCGAGCAAGAGCCCAGCCGCTTTCGAGGGCGCCTTCGACCCGGGGACCGCCGCACCAGTCCCCGCACCAACCCAGGCTCAGGTCGGGGTTCCAGTAGTGCGTGGCCGGAAAGGTGACCTTGGGCTGGGAGTAGCGCCACCGGTGTGCCTGCGCGTCCCGCACGGCGACCGGCCCGACGGTTTCTTTCAGAGCGGCCAGCACCTGCTCCTGTACGGCGTCCGGATCATCCTCGATATGCTCCCGGCTCCAGGCGCCCTGCGCATGCGCCACCAGCGTCGGCGGTGCGCCCGTGGGCCGCTTGGTGTGGTCGCGCGCCACCCAGGCGAGGACCGGATGGCGCAGCTCAAGCGCGGGCCATTCGACATCCAGGTCCCGCTCCAGGCGCAGCAGAACCGACCAGGCGGGATCAAAGGTGACCGATTCGAGCGGTCCGATGGGAAGGAATTCCCGCACGAGCGGCACGATCTGGGCGGCGGGCAGGTTGAGGACGATGCGGGGCGCGGTGAACGCGCGCCCATCCGCGCACCGGGCCGTCCACCGCTCTTTCTCGCGGCCGAGCGCCGTGACCTGCGCCTCGGTGTGTACCTCCAGGCCCTGCGCCAGATGCTTGGGCAGCTGGCTCATGCCCTCGATCGGCGCGTAGCGCGGGTCCCCCGGCGGCCGCTCCCTGATCTCGCCCTCCCAGACGGGAAAGCCCCGGTTCCACACCCGCAGCCAGCCCGCGCTCTCCCACTCCGGGACCAGCTTCCGCAGCCGCTCGCCGCGCGCGGTGAAATACGGCGCCCCGTGGTCGACGCGGACACCGTCCCAGCGGCGCGTGCTCGCCCGTCCCCCCACCCCGCGCGCCTTGTCCGCCAGCCGCACCGTCAACCCGCTCGCCCGCAGGTCGCCGGCGCAGGCCAAGCCGCCCAGCCCCGCCCCGACGATCAGAATATCGGTCTCACTCATGCTTTCAATAATGCGGATACGACCACGCCGGTTCCAGGCGCTGTTCTGTATAGGGCGGTCAAAAAAGCGGCGTGGGACGCTAAACAAGCACCCCACGCCGCTTCTGCAAGACGTTGGAGAGTGATGTACCGCACTGCTTATCGGTAATTTGTTGACAGCGGATCACATGGCCTATTTCGTGAGGGGACCGCGACGGACAGACAGCAACCTAATG
>JAUJNC010000121.1 GCA_030446525.1 Armatimonadaceae bacterium | reverse complement strand
TCACCGGGCCGAACCTCTCGATCACGTCGGCGCGCTACGACATGACCGCCCCGCGCATACAGATGACGGCGCGCAAGGCGGCGAAAAACGCGCCCTTAAAAGTGACGGACGCGGACGCCACGGGCGGCGTCCAGATCGTGGTGCGGCAGCCGGAGCTGCAACGGACGACAACGGTCACGTGCGACAAAGCCTCCTATAACGCATACGCCACGCCCGGGGCGACGGGACGCATCGACCGTGCGGGCAATGTGCGCTCGGTCGTCCGCGACCCTGCCCTCGTCCAGCCCTTCGTCAATGAGTCGGAGACCGGCGTGATCGGACTGCTTCCCAACGACGAGATCAACATCGTACTGACTAACGGCAGGACGACCGGTCAGTTCGTCGAGCCTGCCCGGAAGACCCGGCCGCGGCCATGAGCGTCCCGACCGCCCTACCCGCCGTGCCCGTGCCCACGCCTGCCCCGGCCGGCAAGCGCATCGAGACGCGCGATCTCATCAAGGTGTATCGCGGCCGGCGCGTCGTGGACGGGGTGTCCCTGCACATCGAGCAGGGCGAGATCGTGGGCCTGCTCGGCCCCAACGGGGCGGGCAAGACGACCACGTTCTACATGATCGTCGGCCTGGTGCGCCCCGGCGCCGGCGTCGTCGCTCTGGACGGCAGAAACATCACCCGGCAGCCGATGCACGTGCGGGCCCGCGCCGGGATCGGCTACCTCGCCCAGGAGCCCAGCGTCTTCCGCAAGCTGACGGCGCTCGAGAACGTGACGCTGGTCCTGGAGATGGTCGGGCACCCGCGGGCACGGCGCCGCGAGCGCGCCCTCGAGCTTCTGAGCGAGCTGCACATCACGCACATCGCCCATTCCAAAGGGTACGCGCTGTCGGGCGGGGAGCGCCGCCGGGTGGAGATCGCCCGCGCGCTGGCGGCCGACCCCGCGTTCCTCCTCCTCGATGAGCCGTTCACGGGCGTGGACCCCATCGCCATCGAGGACATCCAGGGCATCGTGCGCGGCCTGCGCGAGCGGGGCATCGGGATCCTGATCACCGACCACAACGCCCGGGCGACGCTGGGTTTGACCGACCGCGCTTATATCCTGGCCGACGGCAAGATCATGACGGCAGGGTCGGCCTCAGAGGTGGCCCGCGACCCCATCGCCCGGAAGTTTTATCTGGGCGAGAGCTTCGAGATTTAGGCGGGTGGGGACGATGCCTTCGCGCATGGACCGCTTGATACTGGGCGAGATCGCCGGCCCGTTCGTCTTCGGCGTGCTCCTGTTCACGTCGCTGTTCTTCGCGGGCGGCGAGCTGCTGCGCTTCGCCGAGTTCCTGGGTACGGGCATACCGCTGGCGACCGCGGCGCGGTATCTCCTGTTTTCGGTGCCGTGGATCCTGGCGTTCACCTTTCCCATGGCGATGCTGCTGGCGGCGCTGCTGGGCTTCACGCGGCTGTCGAACGATTCCGAGATCGTCGCCCTGTTCGCGGCCGGTGCGAGCTTCCCGCGCATCGTGGCGCCGGTCAGCGTGTTCGCGCTCGGCGTCTCGCTGGTCGGGCTCTGGTTCAACGACTCGATCGTTCCCGCCGCGCAGCGCGGCCGGCACGCGATCATCGACCAGGCGCGACAGGGCGTCGGCTTCGCCGGGACCGCCCGGCCGTTCGACGTCCCGATCCGTGAAAACGGCCGATTGACGATGCAGGTACATGTCGAGGGCGGCGTGGACCTGGCTACCGGTACGCTGCGGAACGTGTCCATCGAGGTATGGGACGAGGGCCAGGTGACCAGCTTCATAAATGCCGACCGTGCCCAGTGGAAGTTTGGCACACGTGAGTGGGAGCTGTTCGACCTCTGGGCGGCAGGGTCCCCTAAAAACGGCAGCGGCGCGATCGTGCGCGGTGGTTCCGGCCGGACCGTGGAACTGGGCACGCCGCGGGAGCTGGTGACGGAAGAAAAGCGGGTGGAGGACTCGACCATCCGCGACCTGCTGCGGCGCGTACAGGCCAGCCGCGCGCGGGGGGCGGAGAACAGCGCGCGCGAGGCCGAGGTCGAGGTGGCGCGACGGGTGGCGCTGCCGTTCGCCTCGCTCGTGTTCGCCCTGGTCGGCGCGCCGCTGGGCGTGCGTCCGCAGCGGCAGGGCAAAGGCGTCGGGTTCGGGATCGCGATCCTGATCACTTTCTGCTACTGGAGCGCGCTCCAGTTTTGCTCGTTCCTCGGTCAGTCGGGCGCCCTGCCCGCCGGGCTGGCGCTGGCGTTGCCAAATCTTTTCGGGATAGCGGCGGCTGTCTACCTGATTGGTCGCGTTCTAAGGTAAAATATATACTTTCTCTTCGTTGTGTTTGGCGAGCTTAGCATACATTCGAGATGCTTAGGATAGTGGCCGCACGATGTCCTGGAACTTTCCTGCTGTTTTTCTGCTGCTGATTCCGCTGTCCGGATTCATCGCCTGGGCGGGCGACCGTATCGGCCACCGGATCGGGAAGCGCCGCCACACGTTCCTGGGCCTCCGGCCCCGACACACCGCCACCATCACCACCGTCGCCGCCGGGATGCTCATCTCCCTCGTCTCCTTCGGCCTGATGTGGGTGTCGAACGCCACCTTCCGCAACGTCCTGCGCAATGGCGTGGCGCTCTACCAGTATAACAAGCAACTGCGAGGACGGAACGAAGAACTGCGGCGCGATGTGGCCGCGCAACGGTCGCTGGCCGGCGAGATGCGGACAGAGGCGGAGAAGGCACGCCAGGAGGCGGAGGCCGCCCTCTTCGCAAAGGGGCTGGCTTTGAAAGATCAGCAGGTGGCCAAAGCGGATCTGCGGGAAGCGGAGGCGACATTGGCACGGGCCGCCGAGGATCTGTCCGCGGCGCGGCACGATCTTTCGATCAAAAAAGGCCAGTTGCGCGACAAGGAAGCGCGGGTCGCCGAGGCCAGCGAAAAAGTACGGGCCGCGGGGGAGAGTCTGCGACGCGCACAGACGGCGACCATCGAGGCGAAAAGGCGCGTCGCCAACGCCACGCGTGACTTCAACGCCGTCACGACACGCCTGCAAGAAGTGAGCACACGACACAAAGCCCAGGCCGCAGAGCAGCAAGCGCAGTCGGATCTGCAGAAAGTGGAACTCGCCCGGCTGGCGGAGGAGCTGGAAGCGAGGCGTGCCGAGCTGGAAACGCTGGAGGCGAAGCGCGCCGAGCTGGACGCGCAGCTCGGGCAGTCGCTGACGCGTACCACGTCGCTGCGCCGCAACAAGATCACGTACCAGGTGGGGGAGGAGATCGCCAGAGCATCGCTGCCGGCGGAGATGACGACGGTGGACGCGCAGATGACGCTGTGGCGGCTGCTGACCGAGGCGGCGGACAAGGCGGCGGCGCGCGGCGCCGCCGCGCGCGCCCAGGGGCGAGCCGCGGTGATCCTGCCCAAACCGGTACGGGTGGCGGACAATGCGGAGGACCCGGCGGCCAGCGCGCAAGAAACCCCCGGGGAGGGCAAGATCCTGGATGAGGCCGACCTGGTGGCGGCTGCCGCGGACGCCATCCGGCGCGCGGAAGAGGACGTGGCCGTTCTCGTGTTGGCGTCCGCCAACGCCGTCGAGGGAGAACCGGTGCCCGTAGAGTTTCGCACGTATCGGAACCGCCGAGTGCTCCGGCGCAACGCGGTGCTCGGCGTGATCACCCTCGACGGCACGCGCCCGCAGCCGGCCATCGCGGACTCGCTGTACACGTTCCTGCGGCGCGACATCCGCAAGCGCCTGCACAGCGTGGGCGTCATTCCCCCGGCCCAGGACGGCGCGCCGGGAGCCTCGGACGACACGATCGTCAGCATCTCCGGCGACCGCTGGTTCCGGGTGTTGGAGGAGGTGCGGCGGGCGGGCCCGGCGGCGCAGGTGGTGGTGCGCGCCGCGACGGATCTGCGCGCGGCGGACCCGCCGTCCCTGCTGTTCGAGGTACACCCGGCCCGTGACGTCTCCTCCGCCGGGCGATGAGGCCGTCAGGCCGCACCCCGCGGCGTCCCTCGTCCTGGCGATCGACCCCGGCTCCGCCAAGTGCGGGCTGGCCGTGGTGCGACGGGGGGACGGGGCGGACAGCCCGCCCGTGGTGCTGCACCGCGAGGTGACGGAGCGGGAGCGCGTGATCGCGCGCGTGCTGCCGCTGGTGACGGCGCACCGGGTCGAACTGGTGCTTCTAGGCAATGCGACGGGCGGCGCGGCCCTCGCGCGCGCGCTCAAGGCCGCACTCCCCGCGGCGGCAACCCTTCGCATGGTGGACGAGGCGTTCACGTCCCAACGGGCGCGGCGCCGCTTCTTTGGCGACAATCCCCCGGGCGGGCTCGCCCGCCTGGTCCCCCCCGGCTTCCGCAGCCCCCCGCGCCCGTACGACGATTACGTGGCGGTCATCCTGGCCGAGGATTTCTTCGCGGCTCACCCGCCAGAACCACATCCATGATGCGCGTCGCCTTGGCCCCTTCCACCCCGGTGACGTGCGGGACGTCCGCCCCGTTGTACGCCCGCACCAGCGCCTGCACGAACGGCAGGTGCGTGGGCGACGGGGTGGGCTGCCGGTAGGCGCCGCTCGCCTTGCCGCCCACCAGGGTGAACGTTTCGGCGTCGAAGGGGTCGAAGACGGCGGTCCCCTCCGTGCCGTAGATTTCGAGAACGTCGCGGCGCAGGGCGGTGGCGAAGTGGAACGAACCGCTGACCTGCGCGCCCGAGCGGAGGCGGAGCGCGAAGACGACGGAGTCCTCGGCGGGGGCCACCCGGAGGCGGTTGTCGGCGTAGCCGGTCACCTCGGCCGCGTCGCCGAGCAGGTGCAGCAGGATGTCCAGCCGGTGCGAGCCGACGTCCACGAACAGCCCGCCGCCGCTGATCTCGGGGCGCAGGCGCCAGGGAAGCCCGCCCTCGCCGACCCGGGGCGGCGGCGCGCACATCTGGAGCCGCGCCGCGACCACCTCGCCGATGCCGCCTTCTTCCTGGATGAGCGCCCGCGCCGCGACGAACTTGGGGTAGAAGCGGCGGTAATAGGCGACGTGCAGATGCACGCCCGCGTCGGCGCAGGCGGCGATCATCGCGTCACACTCCGCGGCGCTGAGGGCCATCGGCTTTTCCACCAGCACGTGCCTGCCCGCGGCCGCGGCGAGCAGCGTCTGCTCCTTGTGCAGGTGCGGCGGGGTCGCGATATATACCGCGTCGATCTCGGGGTCGGCCAGCAGATCCTCGGCCCTGTCGTACGCCCGTTTCGCCCCGTGCCGCCGCGCGAAATCTTGGGCCTTCGCCCGGTCGCGGCGCATCACCGCCACCAACTCCGACCCCTCGGCCTGGCAGAGCGCCGGCCCGCCCTTCTTCTCCGCCACGTCGCCGCAGCCGAGTATCCCCCACCGAATGTTCGCCATGGTATCTGCACGTTCGGTGTGAGCCGCCCCGGTTCCTGCAAGCTGTCCGAGGACAGGAACGTCCCGGCTGAAGTGTTCATACCCCTGGAGCCGGGTTGAAAGCTTAACACCGTCTTAACATTGCCTTAACCCTGTCTTAACATCCGCCCTGTATACTCTACGCGGAAGGAAAAACCAGACCGAAGTCTCCCGTCGAAACCGGAAAGAGAGAAAGCCTATGAAAACGACAAAGCCAAGGAGCGCGCGCTCCGCGTTCACCCTGATCACATCAGCGTTTACGCTGATCGAGCTGCTCGTCGTGATCGCGATAATAGCGATCCTCGCTGCCATCCTGTTCCCCGTGTTCGCGCAGGCCCGCGAGAAAGCTCGCCAAACCTCCTGCCTTTCCAACATGAAGCAAGCCGGGACCGGCATCATGATGTATGCGCAGGACTACGATGAAACCTACCCGCAGGCGTACTGGTACAAGAATGATCAGGGCGACCTGAATGGCTATATGCAGTGGTCGGGGATGATCATGCCGTATGTCAAAAACTCCACGATGTTCGTCTGTCCCTCCGACCCGAATAAAGGTCTCGTACCGACCAATCCGCACGACCCTACCTACAGCAGCCAACCAACCAGTCCTCCGACAGATGCTCAGGTGCCGCGCCTTTCCTACACGGTCAATGCTGCGATTATGCCGCGCAAGCGCCGCAGCATCGACCCGGCCAACGTCGTGTCCCTGGCTGCGGTAGACGCCCCGGCGGATGTCATCGCCGTTGCGGAGTTTTCCGACACCCCTGCTTGCGTGAACGACACATCGAACCAGCAGAGCACCGGCTTCAAGAATAAGTCGCACCGTTCTGTTAATGCAGTCATGGCTTCTGCCAGCGGAGCAAAGTGGCGCGGTGAGGACCCGAGTGAGTTCCCGCCCCAACAAAGCTCCGTCTGGGCGGTCACGCCGCAAATTGCCGAAGCTGCCTTCGCAGGCTGTAAGAGTAGCCCCGGAGCCAACTACGTTCAGATCGTTTACATTCAGCCGGCACGCCATAGCGGCGGCTCGAACTACACCTTCGCCGATGGTCACGCCAAGTGGTTCCGGTTTGAGCAGACCGTCAACCCCAACAAGTACCTTTGGGGCAAGCGAATGTACTCGGCGGGCGGCATACCGATCTTGGATCAGAATAACCAACCGGTTCGCTGAGCAGGGGAATCTGCTCAGCATAAAGAAGAACACCCCGGCCCCAGACTACCCGGCCAGAAACGGCCCGCGACGAACATCGTCGCGGGCCGCTTGTCGCCCGCAGGCAAAAATAAACCCGGCTCCCCGAGGGGATGCCCCGGCCTCCATCACACTAGATGGACATTGAAAAGGAGGACATGCGCTATTTTGATTACGGAACCGGGAAGGGATGTTTTCCCGCCGCGTGTAAAAACACGCTAATTTTCTGCGGCCTTCAGACCATCGGAGCGCCTGTGAACACGCCCAGACCGGCGATCGGGGCCGTCCCGAGGCTGGTTGACAAGGCGCGTCCGGTCGGGTATCTTAAGGTTGCGATCAATCACCGTAAAAACTATCAGGAATATCCGAAATGGTGACGGCAGTCTACAGCGCCCCGCCCCGCGGCTTCTCCCCCGCGTGGCCGGCGCGACCGACATCGAGGAACTGGTGGGCAACACGCCCTGGTGCGTTTAAACAACATCACGCGCGATCTGCCGGCGGGCGTGTCGGTCTACGGCAAGGCCGAGTTCTTCAACCTGGGCGGCTCGGTCAGGACCGCCCGGCGCTTTCCATGGTGCGTGACGGCGAGCATGCGGGGGCTTGCTCCGGCCCTGGCAAGACGATCCTGGACGCGCCTCGTCGGGGAACACGGGGATCGCGTACGCCTGGATCGGGGCGGCGCTGGGCTACCCGGTGCGCATCTGCCTGTTCGAAAACGCCTCGCCGGAACGCAAGCGCATCCTCAAGGCGTTCGGCGTGGACGTCGTCCTGACCTCGCCGCTGGAAGGCTCGGACGGGGCGCAGCGCCGCGCCAGGGAGACATGGCCGAGGATCCCGACCGCTATTTCTGCCCGGACCAGTACAACAACGACGCCAACTGGCAGGCGCACTACTTCGGGACCGCCCGCGAGATCTGGGAGCAGACCGAGCGCAAGATAACGCACTTCGTCGCGGGACTGGGAACCACGGGCACCTTCGTCGGCACGACGCGCCGCCTCAAGGAGCTGAACCCCGCCATCCGGTGCATCTCGTTCCAGCCGGACGGCCCGCTGCACGGGCTGGAGGGCATGAAGCACCTGGAGACCGCGCTCGTGCCCGGCATCTGGGACCCCCGCACGCCGGACGACCAGCTGTGGGCGTCCACGGAAGACGCGTACACGATGGTCAAACGCATGGCGCGCGAAGAAGGGATCTTCGTCGGCATCTCGTCCGGCGCGGCCGTTGCGACGGCGATGCGGGTGGCCCAGACGCTTTCCCAGGGCGTGGTGGTGACGATCCTGTGCGACGGCGCGGACAAGTACCTTTCCGAGCGCTTCTGGGACGAGGACTGATGCTGCACCTGACCGACGAGCAGCGGCGGGCCATCGAGGCGCACGGCGAGCGCGGCTACCCGGAAGAGATCTGCGGGTTCCTGCTCGGGCAGGCGCCGGGCGGGGCGAAGACGGTGACGGCCCTCCTGCCGATCGAAAACGTCCGCGCGGAGAACCGGGCGCGGCGCTTCGAAATCTCGCCGGACGACTTTTACCAGGCGGACCGGGCGGCGCGGGCGAAGGGCGAAGAGATCCTCGGCTTCTACCACTCGCACCCGGACCACCCGGCGCGCCCGAGCGAATACGACCGGGAACACGCCTGGCCGTGGTACTCGTACATCATCGTCGCGGTCCACGGGGCGAAGGCGGTGGACCTTTCGTCGTGGATACTCCGCGACGACGGCTCACAGTTCGACGCAGAGGAGGTTGTCCCCCCCCGCCCCCAATAATGGGGGAGCCGGAAATGCCCGGCTGACGCGCTCCGGCCCCCATTCGCCCCCCCTGCGGGCGGGTACCCGGGGCGGGGGGGGCATGCTAACCATGCCTAAGATCCTGATCCCTACCGCCCTTTTCGGGCAGACAGACGGCAGGCGCGAGGTCGCCGTGCCCGGCGCGACCCTGGACGAGGCGCTGGCGGGACTCGCCGCCTGCTGCCCGGACATCACAAAGCATCTTTTCAAGGATGGCAGGCCGGGCGACCCGCTCGCCCTGCGGTCCTTCGTCAGAATCTTCATCGGCGACACCGACGCCCAGTTTTTGCGGGGCGGCGCGACGCCGGTGGGGGAAGAAACGGAGATACGTATCGTGCCAAGCATCGCCGGCGGCGCGGGGGAAACCGCGTCCATCGCCGTACCACTGGATAATCCGGAGTCGGTCGAGCTCAGCAGGGACGAGATCCTGCGCTATTCGCGCCACCTGATCATGCCCGAGGTGGCGCTGGAGGGACAGAAACGCCTCAAGGCGGCGTCCGTGCTCTGCATCGGGACCGGGGGGCTGGGCTCGCCGCTGGCCCTGTACCTGGCGGCGGCGGGCGTCGGGCGCATCGGGCTGGTGGATTTTGATGTCGTGGATTACACCAATCTCCAGCGCCAGGTCCTGCACGGCACCAAGGACATCGGCCGGCCCAAGATCGAGTCCGCCCGCCAGACGCTGTCGGACATCAACCCGGACATCGTGATCGAGACGCACGAGACCCGGCTGACGTCGGAGAACGCGCTCGACCTGTTCCGGCCCTACGACCTCATCGTCGACGGGACGGACAACTTCCCGACGCGCTACCTGGTCAACGACGCCTGCGTGCTGCTGGGCAAGCCCAACGTCTACGGGTCGATCTTCCGGTTCGAGGGCCAGGCGACGGTCTTCTGGGCGGAGAAAGGCCCGTGCTACCGCTGCCTGTACCCGGAGCCGCCGCCGCCGGGCCTGGTGCCCTCCTGCGCCGAGGGCGGCGTGCTCGGCGTCCTGCCCGGGACCGTGGGCTGCATCCAGGCGACCGAGGCGATCAAGCTGATCCTGGGGCGCGGCGAGCCGCTCATCGGGCGGCTGCTGCTCTTCGACGCGCTCGGCATGCGCTTCAAAGAGCTGAAGCTGCGCAAGGACCCGGACTGCCCGATTTGCGGCGCCCACCCCACCATCACCGGGCTGATCGACTACGAGGAGTTCTGCGGGGTCGGGCGCGGCGAGGAGAGCGCCCCGGCGGACGCGGAGGCGGTGCCGGAGATCACGGTGCGCGAGCTGAAGGAGAAGATGGACCGGGGCGAACCGCTCACCCTGGTGGACGTGCGCGAGCCGCACGAGTGGGCCATCGCCCGCATCCCCGGGGCCAAGCTGATCCCGCTGGGCCAGATCGCCGAGCGGGCGAGCGAGCTGGACAGCGCCGACGAGATCGTGCTGCACTGCAAGGGCGGGTTGCGCTCCGCCCAGGCGCTCCGCCAGCTCCGGCAGGCCGGCTTCAGGCGGCTGAAGAACCTCCAGGGCGGCATCCTCGCCTGGTCGGACGAGGTGGACCCGGCGGTCCCCAAGTATTAAAAGGAGAGACAGTTTATGGCAACGCAAGATGGTACGAGTTACGCGCACCCGGAGGTGCTGGTGGACACCGAATGGGTGGCCGCGCATCTGGACGACCCGCAGGTGCGGCTGGTAGAGGTGGACGTCGACACCGCCGCCTACGAGGGCGGCCACATCCCGGGCGCGATCGGCTTCAACTGGCAGACGCAGCTCGAGGATACCGTTCGGCGCGACATCCCCACCCGGGAGCAGTGGGAGAAGCTGCTGTCCGAAGCGGGCGTCGCGCCGCAGCACACGGTCGTCCTGTACGGCGACAACAACAACTGGTTCGCGGCGTTCGCGTTCTGGCTGTTCCAGATCTACGGCCATGAGGACGTCCGCCTGCTGAACGGCGGTCGCAAGAAATGGGAGGCCGAGGGCCGCCCGCTCGTGACGGACACGCCCCAGTACCCGCCCACCGACTACAAGGTCACGCGGACCAACGACAGGCTCCGGGCCTACCGTGACGAGATCCTCGCGCGCCTGACCGGAGGCGGGTTCAACCTGGTGGACGTGCGCTCGCCGGCCGAATTCACCGGCGAGGTGATCGCGCCGGCGGGCATGACCGAGACGGCGCAGCGCGGCGGGCACATCCCCGGCGCCCAGAACATCCCCTGGGCGCAGGCGGTGGCCGAGGACGGGACGTTCAAGCCGGCCGGGGAGCTGCGGGCGCTCTACGGCGGCAAGGGCATCACGGGCGACAAGGAGACCATCACGTACTGCCGCATCGGCGAGCGCTCCAGCCACACCTGGTTCGCCTTGAAGTACCTCCTCGGCTACGAGAACGTCCGCAATTACGACGGCTCGTGGACCGAGTGGGGCTCCCTCGTCGGCGTGCCGGTCGCGCGGGCGGCGCCCTAAACCAGACCGGCCACGGGGGGCGCCTCCCCTCCCCGGGTCTGCCCCCGGTAGCGCTCCCCCGGTACACACGGGCGGCGCCGCCTTGGGGGGGCGCGGCCCTTTTCGCTATTTTTTGCGCCTGCCGGTTTCCCCGGACGTTTTTCTTTGGGTACAATAGGTTGCTTTTTGTCTCATATAGTCCAAAAGACGAAAGGAGCAGAGAGCATGACAACACCCCGCGGGGGACGCGGAAGACCTGGGTAGCCATCCTGGGCCTGTCGGGAGTTCTCACACTAGGCGGCGCTTCCGCCGTCGCACAGGGCGAGCCGCCACCGGGCTCGCCCAACGACCAGACCGCGCCGCGCCGCGCGCGCCGCGAAGATCGCAACACGACGAACGGAGCGCGTCGCTCCCCGCCTCCCTCCAGCCGGTGATGCGCCGCGCCACGGCTATGGTGCGGGCCGCGCAGGCACGGGCCGGCAGCGCGCCCGCCGAAGCGCGCGAGTCGTATCGCGCCGCCCAGAACATCCTGGGTGACCTGGCGGCGCCGGGCGGAAGGGGTTCCCGGCCGGGGGCCGGCCAGACGGACGACGCCGAGGTCGTGGTCACGTCGGAACAGGCCGCCGGGGACATCCGCGCCCTGCGGAGCGCGGCCCGAGACGCCGAGAAGTCGGGGCAGGCCGAACAGGCGGCGCGGCTGAACAAGATGGCGGAGCAGTACGCCTCCGGCACCAAGGAGTTTTTCACCGCGCGCAGGCTCCGCGACGCGCTGTTCGCGCCCACGTCGCTGCCGACCATCAAGATAGAGGGCGATCCGCGCCCGCCGCAGGCGCCGCCTCGGCCCGCCACCCCGCCCCCGACCCAAACCCGCCGGGCGCACCCCGGCATACCGCCAGTGCCGGGAAACCCGCGGCGCCGGGCGTCCCGCCGGGAGAACAGCCTGCGCCACCGGGGCAGCAGCCCGCGCCCCGGGACAGCAGCTCTGTGCCGCCGGGGGCAGCAGCCTGTGCCGCCGGGAGAACAGCCTGTGCCTCCAGGACAGCAGCCCACGCCGCCGGGACAGCAGCCTGTGCCACCAGGGACGCCTCCGGGACAAGCGCTGGGGACTCCACCGAACATCCCCCCGGGCAGGGGTCGGGAAATTCGCCCGCGCCGGGCAACCAACCGGCGCCCGGGGGTCCGGGCGCGCCGTCCCCGGAAAACCCGCCTCGGGAACAACCCGGCGCCGCCCGGAATTCAGCCCTAGCCTGATCGGCTTGGAGAGGCAAAACACAAAGCCGCCCGACCACGACGTCGGGCGGCTTTTCGATCGTGCGGCGGCATTTACGCCCCCGGGCGCGCAGCGCCGCGGCGGCTCGCCGCAGCCCCCGTGCTCCCCCGGGATCCGGCCCGCGCCCCGCCCGGGCGGGCCCGCGTCGCCAGATCCACCTCGAAGGTGTCCCCCTCGAACTCGCCGCTGTTCGCGCCGAACGTATACAAAAGCCGCACGCCCCGGTCGCTGCGCAGATCGATGCGGTCGCCGAACTCGTTCAGGAAGGTAGTCGTAGCCGACGCCGGAGCGGATTGATGCTAAAACTTTCGAAGGCGTAGAAGTCCACGTCGAGCGCCCCGACGGGGTCGTTCGTGGGGTCGTTGAACGCCCCAAAGAAAGTCGCGTTACTGTCGGGCGAGACCCCGAGCAGCACGAACACGTCGATGCCGCGGATGAGCGCCCGGCCATCGAAGCTTCCGGTGAACTCGCGGGAAGGCGCCGGCTGAGCGGGCGGGCGCGGCGCGCGACACCCGCCAGTCGAAGCCGAACGACGGGAAGTCGGCGTCCTCCGTGCGCCCGCGGGCGGTGCCGCCGCTGATCTCGCCGAAGGTGGTAACGCCGCCCGCCGTCACGCCGAAGCGGTTATCTTCCAGTCTCACCTGCCCGAAGTCGGCGAACCCACTGTCGTCCTGCCCGCGCAGCGTCCAGAAAGTGACAAGCCCGTTTCGGTCCACGGTCAAGGACGCCGCGACGGCCCGGGTGCCGTCGAACGAGCGGTACGTGCCGTTGTAGCGCTCACCCGACGAGGAGCCTCCGCCCCCGCCGCAGCCCGCCGCGGCCAGCGCCAGCCCCGCGGCGCCCATAAAAACCCGCGCCGCGAAAGGGCGGCGCATGCGTCCCGCTGCCCCTGATGGTCCATCCGAAGCCCCTTTGTTCCAAGAAACGACACCTATAAATACTCCCGCTTATAGGACCCCCGCCTGCCGCTTCCCCTTCAAGGAGGCATGGATGACCGCAGATGGCCGCTACGTCCTGGCCCCACCTTCCTGCACCTCAACGGCCTGCTCACGGACGGTTCCCGCGCCGAACAGGGTCGTCATCGCCACGTCCGCCGCGTGTCGCGCCCCACCGCGATGGGTACCAGCGCCGGGCGAGTGCCCTCGAAGGTCGCGTCCAGGTTGTGCCACGCCCCGCCGAGGTAGACCTGCGCGTAGCCGTGAAAGTCCGGCGGCGTGAGCCCGAGCGCATAGCCCGAAGCGTAGCGCGCCGGGACGCCGAGCGCCCGGCAAAAGAGATCGCCAGGTGCGCGAAATCGCGGCAGACGCCGACGCGCTGGCCGTGTCGTAGGCGGAGGTCGAGGCGTCCGTGGTCCCGTAGCGGTGCCGACATGCCGGCGGACCCAGGCGGCGATGGCGTTGACGCGCTCCCCGCCGGCCATGATCGCGCCGAACTCGTCCTGCGCCATGCGGGCGAGCAGGTCGGACTGGCAGTAGCGCGACGGGAGGGTATAGACGAGGGTGTCGGCGGGAGAGATCCTTGGCGGGGACCTGCGCGGCGTCGGGGGGACCGGGACGTTGGGCTTCGTCTCCACCACGCCGGTGAAGTCGAACGTGAACGGACCGGCGGGCGCCAGCAGGCGGCGCTGCGGGTTGCCGAACGCGTCGTTCCACAGCTCGGAAAACGGCGTCGGCGTGGTCAGCAGGCGCTCGTCGGCGACCCGGTGCGTCGGGCCGGAAAGCGCCGGCTCCACCATCAGCAGCACGAAGGTGTCCGCGGGCAGGTCATAGCGCCGGAGGCGCGTATCGTCACCATCATCCGGGAATTATATCCTTCCGCACCGTCTTTTCCACCAGCACCTTGCTCCGGTGCGAGAGCGGCCCGGGGCCGCTGCCCACGAACGTGCCGGAGGTGGGCGATGTCGCCGTAATCGCGCCCCACTGCCACGGCCACGTAGCGGCTCGTTCACCCAGCGATCGTGGGTCGGATCCAGGGCCGCCCAGACGTGGTCGGGCGCCCCGAGCGGGTTGTCGCCGGTGGCCGCGGGAAGTAAAACCTCGACCCAGGCGTGCATCGCACCCTCCCCGGGCAAAAAGCCGGACACGTAGCGCGCGGGCAGGCCCGCCACGCGGCACAGGACCAGGAGCACGTGGGTGTAGTCCTGACAAACGCCTTTCCCGCCTGCCCACGCCTCGGCGGCCGCGGTATGCACCGTCGTGACCCCCGGCGCGTAGCGCATCCGGGCGTACACGCGGCGACAGAGCGCGAAGGCGAGGCTCGCGGGATCATCGGGGGGGGGCCGCGGCGGCCTCTCCGGGCGACCGCCTCGAGATCGGCGTCGGGCGTGGTGAGCGGCGCGGGGCCGAGGAAAGCGGCGGCGCCCCCCCGGGGGCAGGCCGTCGCCCGCGGGCAGGGCGGCGGGCCGCCCCGGCCCCGCCGCCGGCGACGCGGCGCCGGCCTCCCCCTCCCGCACCACGACGAAGGTGAGGTGCTCCCAGACCTTCGGGTGCCGCACCTCCAGCATCGGGTTGCCGAAATCGTCGGTGTGCCGGTGGGACACGGCGGGGAGCGGCGCGGCATGGAAGGAGGCGCTCCGCAGCCGCTGCGCGCCGCGCGTTTCGGGCGGCAGCAGGCGCAGCCGTGTGGTGACATCGCGGACGGGCTGTTTGTAACGGTAATCCAGCGAATGCGTGACCCGCAGGGTGCGCTCGATCCGGTACGCGGGTCCGGCCGGACCACCATCGCGGGCGCCCGCCTGCGGCCCGGGGCCGACGTCCGCCCCCGGGGATCGCCCGCCCGCGCGGTGGGTCTGCTCGTCAGCGGTCAGCATAATCCCCAGTATAACACAGGTCCGTTGCGTTGCCCCGGTCAGAACCGCAGGTAATGGCGCGCGATCGCGCTGCCGATCTCGGAGCAGCGCCGCTGGATCCCCTCGAGGAAAACGTGCAGCCCCGCGGCACGCATGTCGCCGATCGTGAAGAAGGAAAGGTCCGCGTGGAGCCGCCCCGCCAGGCGCTCGGCGTCGTTGGCGTAGCGGCGGCCCTGCGAGCCGGAGATCGCGCGCAGACAGCGCTCCACCTGCGAAACGGCGTGGTGGATCGAGGAGGGGTATTCCCAGTCCAGCACCAGGAAGGAAAGGACGTGGTCCGGGGTGATGCCGCCCCGGTACGTTTTGCGGAACGCCTCGAAGGCGGACGCGGATTTCAGGCACGCGATCCAGCCGTGCGTGTTGAAGTCGCCCCCCTCGTCCGGCACATCGTCGCCGCCGGTGAGCTCGCGCACCAGGACGTCCGTCAGCCGCGACATCTGGTCGGCGCGTTCCAGGAAGGTGCCGGCCTTGAGGAAGTTCGACGCGTCCCCGATCAGCATGGTGCGCTCGGCCAGGCCGTAAAACAGGTGGCAGCGGTTGCGCACGTCGGTCAGGAAGCTGTGCGGCGCCGTGGCGAGCATCCGGTCCACGTCCCAGTTCAGGAGCCCCAAAAAGGTGGCATTCGCCGCCTCCCACATCTCCGAGGAGATGACCTCGCGCACCCCCTGGGCGTTCGTGCGGGCGGCGCGGAGGCACGAGACGACCGAGTTCGGCTGATCCAGGTCGAAGATCAGGAAGCGGATCAGGTCGCGCTCGCTCACCTCGCCGTAGCGGGCGTGAAAGATGCGGTCGTCCCCGGAAATCTCGAGGATCGAGCGGTACAGCGAGGACGGGTCGTGGCCGGCCAGCGGCGCTTCCAGCGCCGCATGGTACTGCACGTCCACGATGCGCGCGGTCGCCTCGGCGCGCTCCAGGTAGCGCCCCATCCAGAAAAGGGCATCGGCCTCACGCGAAAGCATGCATCCCCCCTACCCCTGCCTTTGGCTTTGCGTCTGCCGCCCCTGGCTCTGGGACTGGGTGCGGCGTTGGGGCTTCGCGAGAACCCAGGTGTCCTTCGAGCCGCCGCCCTGCGACGAGTTCACCACGTAAGAGCCTTGCCGCAGCGCCACGCGCGTCAGCCCGCCGGGGATGATGGTCACGCAGTCCGGGCCGGTCAGGATATACGGGCGCAAGTCCACGCGGCGCGGCGCGATCTGTCTCCCTTCGACGAAGGTCGGCGCGGTGGAAAGCTCCACCAGGGGCTGGGCCAGGTAGCTCCGCGGCTCGCCGCGGATCCTGTCCGCGAACGCCTCGCGCTCCGACGCGGACGCCTGCGGCCCGACCAACATCCCGTAGCCGCCCGATTCGTTGGCCTCCTTGACCACAAGCGTGTCGAGATGGTCGAGGATGTAGCCGCGCTCCCGGTCGTCCCAGGCGCAGTAGGTGGGCACGTTGGGCAGGATCGCGTCCTGGTCCAGGTAATAGCGGATGATGTCGGGCACATATCTGTAGACGACCTTGTCGTCCGCGATGCCCGTGCCGACGGTGTTCGCCAGGGCGACGTTCCCGGCCGCGTACGCGCGCATCAGGCCCGGCACACCGAGCACGGACTCGGGGCGGAACACCTCGGGGTCGAGATAATCGTCGTCGATGCGCCGGTAGATCACGTCCACGCGCTGCGGGCCCTGGGTGGTCTTCATGTACACCAAGTTGCCGTCGACGAACAGGTCCTGCCCCTGCACCAGCTCGATGCCCATCTGCTGGGCGAGAAAGGCGTGCTCGAAATAGGCGGAGTTGTAGATGCCCGGGGTGAGGAGGACGACGGTGGGGTTGTCGGGGCGCGGCGCGAGCGCGCGCAGGTTGTCCAGCAGGCAGGTGGTGTAGTGGTTCACGGGCCGGCTGGGGGCGCAGGCGCTCTGGCTCGCCGTGGGGCTCGGCGGAGCGCTCTTCGCCGCGGTCTTGCTACTGGCGTCGCCGGCCGTCGCGCTGATGGGTG
>JAUJNC010000120.1 GCA_030446525.1 Armatimonadaceae bacterium | reverse complement strand
CAGGTACCTGGAAGGTTTTGGTGGCACCTAACTGTACCAGGTATTCGGCCTGATGCCTGCCTCATTTACCGGAAACTAAAGTACCAATGTCATGCAGATAACAAGATGCATACAAAACGAACAGCTCGCGGTCGTTAAGGCGATGCGGGCTTCCTTGCAGAGGGTTGATGAGTTTGTCGACCAACAAGGTAACCTCATCGGAGTGGTCGCACGTGTGGTCTGTAAAGACGGTTTGCAGATTATTAGCCAGAATCGGCTTCACGGCTTCTCGTAAGTTAATGAGCCGCGCTCGCCTGTTACCGTCTTTCAAGTGCCCAAATAGATCGTTAACCTCTGCCAACATGCCCTCCCAATGTACCTGCGTACTGAATCTGGTATTCTCCAGTTCGCGACCTGTTCAGTCGCCGAAGCCACTGCCGTCGCGCGTCGAGGGCATTGTCTTGAGCGGTGTGGCTTGGCCACGCTGCGTTTTACGCGATCCAGGCTCCCGACCCGCCGACGTCTGCAATGCCCCCCAAAGAGGTGTTCAAGTGAGTTCCTGTGGCGACTGGAAATACCGCTGCTGCACGGCAGGCGAAAATGAAAAACGTTTCGGCATAGCCCCATACGGTGGTCACCATGGAGGAGGCCGGCACTGCCGCGAAGATCGCGTCTACCGCGTCGCTCCCGACCTCCTCGGTGTAGCGCTTGGCCAGGGCGCTCGCGTCCCAAAACAGCAGCGGCACGGGAGATTACTCCTCCCGTGCCGCGATGATCCCGCGGGAAAACAGGTTCTCTTCCGCGCGGATACCCAGCGCCCGCATCATCTCCCGCGCTTTTTGCGGCGTCGCCGTCGGGTCGTCCTTGAGACCCATAAGGGCGTACTGTTCGGCGACCATCCGCTGTACCTCTTTCTTATCAAGAAACAGCTCTTTGACGTCCGGCTTGCGAACCACTGCCATGTTCTTCCTCCTCCTCAGCTTCTATCAAAATTCGAGCCGCAGCCGCGCCCTCCTCGCATCCCGCACTCGCTCTGCGAGTGCGCTCCGAAGCAGGACGGCGGACACGCTACTCTTCCTCGCGCATGCGGATCAGTTCGCGGGAAAACTCATTGTCCTCGGGACGGATGCCGTCGGCCAGCATCATCGCGCGTACTTGCTCGGGCGTTACGGTCGGGTCAGGCACGAAGCCGGTTCGAGTGTCCTGCTCCTCCTGTATTTTACGCAATGCTGCCTTGTCGGCGATCAATTCCTTGATATCCGGTTTGCAAACAACAATCATGGCTTTCAACTCCTGTGCTCAAGTATAAACCCATTCGGCCCGCATCGTCAGCAGCGTATCGTCATGTTCGGCGCCCCTTGTTCTGGCCGCCTCGCCAACCTTGCCGAGCGGCGCTCTTACGGAAGGCTACTCTTCCCGTGCCGCAATGATCGCGCGTGAAAGCCAGTTCTCCTCCGGGCGTATCCCTAACGCTTCCGTCATCTCCTGCGCCTTTTGTGGCGTTGCCGTCGGGTCGCCCTCGATGCCCATGATCGCGTACTGTTCAGCAACAAGGCGCTGTGTCTCTTTCTTGTCGACGAACAGTTCCTTTCTACCATTATAGCCCAAGCCGTGCCTGGTTAACGAAACCGGCGGACAGGAATGGCTTCACTCCTCGCCCACGATCAGGTAGTGTCCGCTGAGCACCTTCTTGAGGAACTGGCCGGTGTAGCACTCCTTCGGCCCTCGACGTTCCTGCTCTGGAGATGTTCCGGGAGTCAAGGAGACGAAGGCCCGCCTTTCCGACCGCTGCCGGACCAGAGCAGATGCAAAGGGAGACAGAAATGACCATCACACTGGACGAGGATCTGGCCGAGGTGCTATGCGACCTGGCCGAAGGAAGGGGCATGCAGACCGAGGACTATGTGCAGGCAGCCCTGACCTGGGTGGTAACCCACATCCCCGAGGCCACCGACGCCATTGACGACATTATCGAGTCGGAGGTGATGACCCCGGAGGAGGAAGAAGAGCTGCGCGAGGCCATCGAGCGCGGCCTGCAAGACATGGCCGAGGGGCGGGGCGTGCCGCTGGAGCAATACGAGGCGGAGATGGCGGCCAAGTTGAACCTGCCGCCCAAGCCCGAGGCGCAGAAGCGCTGGGAGGCGGAGCAGCGAGAGGCGCGAGAGGCGCGGTGGCAGCGCCTGCTCGCCCGGCGTTTCCCGCCCCGGCTGCTCCTGCCCCAAGATGGGCCGGAGGTGATCCAACTGGATTGGCACTGGCGCGACTGGTATGACTGAGCAAAAGGTCGCGACAGAGTGGCAGCTGTCTGCCAGAGCCGAGTTGCTGCGAACAATGCTTCTACGGTCTGGCTGCCGACTTCTGGCACGTACCGCTTGGCCAGGGCGCTCGCGTCCCAAAGCAGGGTCGGCATTTCGACTACTCGTCTTGTCCGTGGCGCAGGTCCGGTGGCAGATATTCTTCGCGAGCGGCGATGATGCCGCGCGATAGTAAGTTGTCTTCCGGCCGGACACCGTCCGCCAGCATCATCTCACGCGCCTTTTGCGCTGTCGCGGTCGGGTCGAACACGATGCCCATGCGTGCGTTTTGCTCGGCGACGAGGCGCTGGATCTCCTTCTTGTCGACGAGCAGCTCTTTCACATCCGGTTTGCGGACGACGGCCATTTCAATTCCTCCTCGGGTCCCATGATGATTATAGCACCTACTTGCCTATAACCAGGCTCTGCCAGCGCCTGGGCGTGGCGCAACAGGATGACGAGCAGCGTGGCGTCTGTGGTGTTCAAGTTGTGGCGCTGCATGAGCGGGAGTGTGGCAAACACGGCGGCATCGTCCACACCGAGGAAGCCAAGGTCGGAGTTGTCAATGACCTCGCTCTTGAGCGACGTGGTCGCCGTCGCAAAGGTCGGTCCAGCCGGCCGTCATTGAGCTTGCGCAGCAGGATGAAAAACGTCTCGGCATAGCCCCATACGGTGGCTACCATGGAGGAAGTCGGCATCACCGTGAAGATCGCATCCACCGCGTCACTCCCGACCTCCTCGGTGTAGCGCTTGGCCAGAGTGCTCGTGTCCCAAAACAGCAGCGGCACGGGAGATTACTCTTCCTCGCGGATGCGGATGAGTTCACGGGAAAACTCATTGTCCTCGGGACGGATGCCGTCCGCGAGCATCAGTTCCCGGCCCTTCTGTGGCGTTGCATCTATACTTCCCCCCATTGTCAAGACGATTTTCGCGCCGACTTAAAGTGGAACTCTGTGCCTGCTTGACTGCCTCTTCCCCGGCCCTTCCTGACCAGGATTCCTTCAACTGCCCAAATACACCGCTGCCGGTGTCCGGTACCCCAGTGACTGGTGCGGGCGCTCCTCATTGTAGAAGCCGAAGTACCCGCCCAGGCCGCAGACCGCCGCCCGCACATTCTCGTAATCCTTCAGGTACACCTCCTCATATTTGACGCTGCGCCACAGACGCTCCACAAAGACGTTGTCCAGAGCACGCCCTCGGCCATCCATGCTAATGTGGATCCCGGCCTCCTGCAGCCGACCGGTGAACTCGCCACTGGTGAACTGCACCTTGGTCGCTATTGAAGATCTCCGGCTGCCCCCTCAAAAGAGCCCCCTCCAGAGCCTCCAGACAGAAGGGCACGTCCAGCGTGTTCGAGACCTCCCACGGAGCACGAACCGGCTGTACCAGTCCATCACCGCCACCAGATAGATAAACCCGCCCCGAAGTCGGATGTAGGTGATGTCGGTACTCCAGACCTGATTCACCCGCTCAACCGCCACGTTACAACAGGTACGGGTACACCCGGTGCCCCGGTGCGGCCGACTCGTCGCGCTCGCCCGCTTCTTAGGCAGAGCGCCACCAATCCCATCAACCGCATCAACCGCGCTACCCGCTTCTCGTTGACCCAATGGCCCACACTGGCGCAGCCAGAGCGTCATCTTGGGACTGCCATAGAACGGCGTCTTTGTGTACTGCTCGTCAATGAGGCGCATCAGGGCCGGTTCTCTTGGCTCTCGCCGGCAGGCTGGTAGTAGTAGCTGGAGCGGGCAAGGCCCAGGGAGTTCTCGGCATTGCCGCGCCAGGCAGATCATCTCGTGTCCCAGGATCTACCAGGGACCGCCTGGCCTCAACCGGCAGGTCTCCCACTTTTTCAACCAATCCAACTCCACCTGGGTGCCCGATCTGCTGATACAACCTGGCCTTCAGCGCCTCCTCGTCTTGGTCTTTGCGGCTCTGCCGCTCCGGAGAAGATGTCCGGCAATCCGGCTTGCATCTGCTTTTTCCACTGCCCGACAGGTTGGGATACCCCCATACTCGCTGAAGGCCTCATTGATCGTCTTGTGCGCTTGAGGGCTTCCAGCGCCACTCGGGCTTTGAACTCCGCCGGGTAGCTCTTTTTCGCTGTGTCGTCATCTTTCTGCTCCTCGCTTTTCACCGCTCATGTTACGCGGTCGGGGTGTGGTATAATGACGGCTCACGTCTTCCTCGCTCCTCTCTACACCTTCGTTCAACTTGGTAGTAACTATCAACAGTGTGCACGACTCGTTGAGAGGATACCGCGTAAAGCCGCGCTACGGTTAAGGGGCAGTGGTCCAGAGACCGCCGCTAGATCGCATACCACATTGCGACCGCGTAACATGAGTAAAGAAGAATACGGCTTCGCCGGCCCCCTCACATAAATGTGATCCCCCAGAGGGGGAGGGGAATATTGCTCCCGAGCCACTCCGTTGCGCCTGGGAGAAGGCACTGCTTTCCTTAAGAGACCAAGTCAGCACACCTACGTATGAAACGCACCTACGCACCCTTATTCCGATTTCCCTTTCCGACAAGGGTGAGATAACTCTCGCAGTCTCTTCACCCTTCACCCGCGATTGGCTAGAAAAGCGTCACGCCCCTCAGATCCAAGCGGCACTAACCGCCGCTCTAGGAAGTGATATTAGGGTGCATTTGAAGATCCACAAGGCTGACACCTCCGGGAGCTCGCCTAAGGCAAACAGAACTGCTCGACAAACGCGTATCCGTGAGGCAGCGGAATGAACGAGACCGCGGAACTCGCGCAGCATACCCCAGGGCAGTGCGTCGTTGTTTCTGTAAAATTGGCATTACCCTCGATTCGGAAGGCTCTATTTTACAGAAGGAACAGTGCACTGCCTGTTCGTGGCGGTCTGCGACCGGATGCCGCTGAGTCCGCAGGGACCCCTGCTACGGCAAGAGTGAGGCGGCGGGCAGTTCGCCGGCCTCCTGGCAGACGCTAGCCTGCCCGCAGGGTCTTCCCGGGTCCAGGCACGGAAGGACGCCGCGCCACGGCCTGCCCTGTGGCAGCAGGGACACCGCCGCTCGAGGGCGAGGCGTTCCCCGGACCAGGGGCGAGGCCGCGGTACAAGGGGAGGGGGCTTATCCAGGAGGGTGCCTCCCCTGTGCCCGCCCCGCCGGCGGACACCCGGCACCCGAAGTTACTTTATTTATCAAGACCCCGGGTAAGGTAGCTCCACGTTAAACCGTGCATAGAATGCTCTCCTGCTTGGCCTGGCGAGAACGCCTGCGCCGCTTCGGGGGCGACCAGGGCGGCGGGGCCACCCGATAGCCCAGCAACTCGGCCACACCCCAGCAATGATCCGTCAGACCCGCTGCCTGAGCCGGGGTCTGCCCCTTGAGGCTCTGATGCGGTGTGCAGAAGTTGTACACCGTCCCCACCAGATACATCCCCCGATGCAACGTCTGCTCCTGGCGCAACAGCGAGCGAGAACGACGCACCAGAGCCGCAAGACGGGCCCGGAACGTGCCGTTGAGGCGCTCGATGTAGACCGTGTTAAGCCCTTGCCCCGAGGGAAGTAGGGCCAGCACCTGCTCCAAGTTCCCTCGGACTACGCTCTGCAACACGCCGAGCACGCGCCCCTGCTCCTTGACCTTGACCACTTGGCCGATGATTACCTCCGGCCAGGCCAGCAGTGCCGGACGGCCGCGTCTGCCCGTGTGCAGCGGCGTGCGAAAGGTCTTCTTCCAGGCCGAGACATAAGCTGAAAAGCCGTCGCTCACCAGAAGCAGCGGCGCATAGCGCGCACAGGCTTTGACCTTGGCAGCCAGTGCCCCGATCAGTGAGCGGTCGCGACGAGGGCTCACCACGGCCCCCAACCACAGGCGCGTGGGAACACAGATCGCCATGGCCATCCACAATACCAGCCGACGCTGCAGTTTGACGCGCACTTCGTCGGCTTGCACATACCTCAGATCCTGCGGCGCGGACAGCACGCGCGCGTTATGTACTTGCT
Source organism: Armatimonadaceae bacterium (assembly GCA_030446525.1). The sequence continues at coordinate 7,123 of JAUJNC010000120.1, read as the reverse complement.
CGCAGTGTGCTCCAGCACGCCTGTGCCAGGCCGCCACGGTGCGCGCATCCAGGCCGAAGGCAGCCACGATCGCTGCAGGCGGGCAGCCGAAGGCCAGCAGGGTCACCACCCGTGTCAGCGTTTCCTCATCGCTGCGGAGCCGATACAGGGGCGTCCCTTTCGTGGCGGCGAAGGTCTTCTGGCAGGTAATGCAGCGGAAGCGCCGTTGCGGGTAGCTATGGACGCGGATGTTGCCCTGACCGACAGCACCTCTTGACGAGCAGTCCCAGTTGGGACAGAATACTTCTTGCGGGTTCATGGCGGGACGAATAGGTCTGGTTGTGAGCCGGATCCATTGTCCCAGCCTGAACCCGTTTAGGCAAGGACTCGCCTTCCACACTTTAATGCAGAGCTACCGCCCCGGTATTATGGCCGGAAAATCCCCACCCCTCTCCACGTATTCCTGCCAGCAAGCAACGATGATCCCGGCGGCGTCCGCCGCCGTCAAGATCGTGCTCACCAACGGCGACATCCCGGTCGGCGAGCGCGTCCTGACGCGGCCAGCCGGCGGCGGGGCGACACCGGTGGCTTACCCCCGGCGCCATAACAGGGACGGTTACCGAAAAGGAGTCGGGCAAGGGCGCCGTGCTTTTGGCCACCCTCACCGGCACGACGATCGACCTGAACACCCTGTTCCGCGCTGACCCGGAGTAGCGCATGCGCCCGGGCGGGACCGGCGGCCAGACGGTCGCTCTAGCCGCCGTCGGCCGCGGCGCCCGCCAACGGGAAGCGATACAGCCGCGGGCCGTCCTCGACCAGCAGGCCGCGCTCGTCCAGGCCGGCCACCGTGGCGTAGTCACACACGGGCGGCGGGCGGCGGCCGGCAAGCGCCGGTATCCGGTCCGCGGGGAGGCGGCGGTCCAGCGCCCATGCCGCCGCCTCCCGCTCGGCGGTTTCGCCGAGCAGCCGCGCCAGCGGGCCGCGCCGCCGCGCCCCCCCGCCGCGCTCGCTTTCCCCCCCGGCCGCCCAGACGCGGAACCCCCAGCCGTCTGCCGCGAACAGGAGCGTCACCGCCGGCGGGAACGCCTGGGCGAACGCGGGGCACGCGGCCTCCATCCAGCCCAGCGCGCCCCGGCCGGCGGCGAGCACGCGCCATCCCTCGGGCCCGGCGGGGTCGGAAAGAAGGAGGATGGTCGCTTCCTCCGGCGCCGGCACGCCCGCCGCCTGGCCGGGCCGGCGCTGGAGGAAGCGGAAGACCTGGCCCGGCGAGGGCGCGCGCAAAAACAGGGCGCACCAGCCGCCGCGCCCGGCCGGCATCATTTCGCGCCCGGAGACGGGGACGGCCGGCGGGCGGGCGCCCTCCGGGGGCGGCTTTCCTCCTGCGGCAGCAGGTCGCGCAGCTGCTGGGCGGCGTCGGCAGGCAGCTTCTTGCCCCCGGTGTCGGTGTNAGCCTGAACCCGTTTAGGCAAGGACTCGCCTTCCACACTTTAATGCAGAGCTACCCCGGGTAAAAGATAAATAAAGTAACTTCGAAGCGGCGGCATGCATGCGCCGGCACCCGAAGTTACTTTATTTATCAAAACCCTTGGTGTCCGAGAAAGAAAGTAACTTCGAAGCGGCGGCATGCATGCGCCGGTGCCGGGGCGGGCGCCTCCTGCCGGCCACACGCGGGCTGTGCGTGTGGTGGCGGGGGCGTTCAACGCGCGGGGATCGCGGGTGCGGTCACCGACAAGCCACTGGTCGACCTCATCAGCGTATCGACCTGCGAGATCAGCGGATCGCGGATCATCGTTGGGGCCCGACAACCAGCGGAACGAAAACGTACGCTAACCGGAGTTGACGCGCCTCCTGATTCCGATAAGAGCCATTAGCAGAATGAATGGATTAAGCTGGTTCGGATAACACGCGAACTGCCGGCGGGAAAGGGCAGCGATTTCACTTCTGATAACAAGGAATCCGCTTCGACGCTGAAGAATCTATTACAGGAGATGCCCTTCCAGCGTCAGTTCAGCGGGAAGGTCCCCTCGGAGAGACAAGGCCCGGTGCCACCACGCAAAAAACAGAGCACGAGCGCCCAAAACCACGTGCCCGCGCCGCTCGAGGAGACACCTGCTGCTTCCGCTTCCGCACTCGGGAGCGAGGACCAGCTTCTGGGCGAGATCCGCACCCTCATTGAAGGCGCCCGCCAACGCGTTGCCAGTGCCGTCAACCAGGAACTCACCTTGCTCTACTGGGACATCGGCCAGCGCGTGCGCAAAAACGTCCTTGGAGAGCAGCGCGCCGCGTACGGGCGACAGGTCGTGGCCACGCTGGCCCGGCAGCTCAGCGCCGAGTTCGGCAGGGGCTTCACCCGCGACAACCTGCTGCGTATGCTCCAGTTCGCTGAAGTGTTCCCCGACCGAGAGATTGTCGGGACGCTGTCCCGACAATTGAGCTGGAGCCACTTCCTCGAACTGCTCCCGCTCAAGCAGCCGCTGCAGCGCCAGTTCTACGCCCAGATGTGCGCACAGGAGCGCTGGAGCGTGCGCGCTCTGCAGGGCAAGATCCAGGGCATGCTCTACGAGCGCACTGCCCTATCCAGGAACACGGACGAGCTTGTCCGGCAGGAGTTGGAGCGGCTGCGGGACGAGGACCGGATGACGCCGGAGCTGGTCTTCCGTGATCCCTACCTGCTGGACTTCCTGGGGCTCGCCGACACCTACAGCGAGAAAGATCTGGAAGCGGCAATCCTGCGCGAGATGGAGGGGTTCCTGTTGGAGCTGGGGGCGGGCTTCGCCTTTGTGGCCCGGCAGAAGCGCATGGTGATCGACGGAAAGGACTTCGCCCTGGACCTGCTCTTCCTGCACCGGGACCTGCGCCGCCTGGTGGCCATCGAGCTCAAGATCGGGGAGTTCAAGCCGGACTACAAGGGGCAGATGGAGCTGTATCTTCGGTGGCTGGACCGCTATGAGCGCCGGGCAGGAGAGGAGGCGCCTATCGGCCTGATCCTGTGCAGCGAGGCGGGCCCGGAGCAGGTGGCGCTGCTGCAGCTGGACCGCGGTGACATCCGGGTGGCGCAGTACCTGACCGAGAAACTGCCCCAGCCGCTGCTGGAGCAGAGGCTCAAAGAGGCGGTGCGCCGCGGCCGCGAGCAGCTGGCCCGCCGTTCGGAGTCTGCTGCCCTGCCTGCGCCCGAGCAAGGAGAAGACCCGCAGCCATGACGCTTGAGCCTTTCTCCGACTGGCTATCTCGCGCGGGCACCTCGCCCCACACCCAGCGGGCGTACCTGCGCCTGATGCAAGGCTTCGCGGACTTCCTCGCCCAGAGCGGCAAAGACCCTGAGGTTGTGCTTGCCGACGAGCACGAGCGCACCTTCGCCGCACGCGACTGGCGCCAGCACCTCAGGCACAGCCGAAGGCTCGCTCCGGCATCGGTCAATCAGGCGCTGGCGGCGCTGCACACCTTCTGCCAATTCGCCGGCCTCTCGGTGCCCCATGTCAAACGTGAGGACCTGCCCCAGCTCGCCCCGCGCGCCCTGACCGCCGAGGAGCTGACGCGGCTGCTGCGGGCCATCGAGCGGACCCCGGGCACCCGAGACAGGGCGAGCGCCTAGACGCGCGGCTACTCGGGTCTCGGGATCGCAGAGCTGGCCTCTGTGGCGCTGGCGGACGTGATCGTGTCTGATCGGCGCGGCAAGCTGGTCGTGCGCAAAGGCAAAGGGGACCGGCAGCGCGAGGCGCCGCTGCACCCGCTGGCACGAGAGGCGCTGCTCTCGTGGCTGCGGGAGCGAAGGGAGCGGTGGGGCACTCCCGAGAACGGGGGAGTGGGGGTGCCCTGCTTTGTCTCTTATCAGGGGGGGCGTCTGTCCACGCGCTGGATCGACAAGATGATGGACCGGCTGGGAGCAGAGTCTGCGATCGAGGGTTTATCGGCGCACGTGCTGCGCCACACCTTCACCACCAACCTGATCCGTGCCGGCGAGGACATCGTGCTGGTGGCGGAGCTGACGGGCCACGCCCGGCTCGAGACGGTGCGGCGTTATAGCCTGCCCAGCGAGAAGGACAAGGAGCGGGCAGTGGGAGCCCTGCCCGTCGACCACTGAGGTTACACAGAGCGATACCAATGTCACCTGACCCTACATCTGTTCCTGACGCCCTCGTGGAGGAGGCGCGCGGCGACTGGAGCGGCTTCAAAGGGGCGCATTACCATCTTGCTTTTGCCGCCTATTCGCTGTTGTGCGAGGGGACGGGCAGTACTTCTTTTTATGCCGGCAATGATCTGCTCAACACAAGAGCGGACCCGAACACCCTCTTCCATGCCCGTCTCCAGCAGAGCTCGCATCCTCAGCAGGATGAGTGGGTCCAGCTCAAATCAGGAGACTCGCCCTGGACTATCAGTGCACTGCTCAGCGAAAAGCTCCTGCTGACCTTTATCCTGGACGCGTTCCTCTCCGAGGCAGGAGGACGCTCCTGGTCGGTGCGTCTCGTATCACCGGCGCCGGTTCGATCGAAGAAGCTTGAGTCCTTTGTCCGCGACCCGGCGCAGCATTCAGGTTTGAAGGAGCAATTCGACGCCATTCTTTCGGAGGCGCAAAGCGAGTGCAGCAAGAACGCTTCGTCACCCGTTTCGCTCTCAGCGATAGAAGAGTTGGCAAAGCGCGTCTTGTTGCACATCGCCGAGTGCAAGCCGTTGCCGCTGGACTTGATCGAAAGCCAAATCCGAGAGAGTCTCCTCTCGCTTTACCCCAACCAGAGGACCAAGTATCAGATCCTGCAGGCTCTCGAAGGCGCGCTCCTGCACATCGCGGGGGGAGGCGACGGGCGCCCCGTCACGGTCTCCCTTGCCACACTGGAACAGGAGACGGGAATCCCTCTGCGCCCCCAATTTCCATTGGAGACGGATCCCGTCCAGGCCTGCCAGGCGCAGGTCGAAAGCGCCTGTTCTCGCTGGTCGCCCGCGCTGTGCATAGAGCGCCCGCACGTCACGGCGCGGCTCGAAGATTTCCTGCGGAGTGACCAAACGCTCTTTGTCTTGGCTGGCGACAGCGGCACCGGCAAGTCGTGGCTGTGCCGCCAGTGGGCGATGCAGCACCGGCATGGCACGCTCCGGCTCCTCCTGCCGGCAGCTGACCTGTCGTCTTCGGACCCGCTGTCGCTGCTGGCTGCCAAGTCGCTTCGGGAGTGGGCCCCTACACACATGAATGGGGCGGAGATTTGGCAGCGCCTGCAAGCCGCAGCCGCGGCACCGAGCGCGGAGCCTTTGGTTGTCATCTTCGACGACCTGCCCCTGCCGGACCCGCCCGCTTCGTTCGTGCAGCGTCTCGAACTGCTGTGCCAGGAGGCAGCGCGCCGCCGGGTCAAGCTCGTCATCACGGCACGGCAGAGCATCTGGCAGCGCATTCATCTCCCCGGGGACGTGTTCTCTCCCTACCTCTTCCGCCCCGGCGGCTCGCTGGAGCAGGCCTCGCTCTACAGCGCGGAGCTTCCCACACTGAGCGCCGGCGAGGTGGAAAAGGTCTTGGATCGATGGTTCCCGACCGACGCCTCCCTCGTGCGCCACCTCGCCCGCCTGTTGCGCCAGCCGGCCTATGCTCCTCTGCGCAACGGCTACCTGCTTTCCGAGTTCCTGGAACAGGTCGTCGCGGGTGCGGCTCCTCCCCCCGTCGTGGACATCGATGGCCTTCTGGATGCCGCCGCCCGGAGGCACCTCGGCTCTGTCGCCCGTGCCGTCAGCGACACCGATTCTGCCGAACTGCGGGAGGCTCTTGAGGCGCTCACGCAGCGCCTCTGGCAGGGGCGCCGTGGCGGCGTCCGCATCCGCGAGGCCAAGGTGCTCCTAGACAAATTCGTGCCGGGGAAGGGCGCCGCCGTCTACAGCCGGCTCGTGGCGGAGGACATCCTGACCGGCGCGGGCGACAAGGACCGGCCCGAAGGTTACGTGGCCTTCGCCAACCCGCAGTTCGGCGACCGGCTGACCGCGCGGCTTCTGGCGGGTCGCATCACCCGGGGCGAGGCGGACGCGCTCCTGTGCGGGATGGTTCCGGGGCAAGATGACGGCGTCATGACCGCCCTCGTGCGCGGCGCTATCGCCGCAGCAGATCCGCTCGACTGGGCGGAGCAGACGCTCGAGCGCGACCCCACTTGGCTCCACGCTCTGTCCGAAGGGTTGGTCCAACGGACCGAGGTGGACATCCCGCGCCTGTGCGCCTTGCTCACCGCCTGGGCCAACCGCGGGGAGTCGCACGCCCTGTGGAACGCCTGCCGGGCGCTGGGCAGGCTTGCCGGTCGCGCGCCCTTCGCCCGCCGCTGGATCGCGGAGCTGTACCTGGACGAAGAGCAGCGCCAGCGTTTCAAAGGGCAGATCGCGCTGGGCGCCGCGCTCTGCGTCGCTCCCAGATGGGCGGCCCCTGTCATCTCCTTGCGGCTCCGGCGCGACATCGCGCGCCCCAAAGAGATGAGCGAGAACAGGACGCGCTTCGACTTCCTGCGCGGCGCGCTGAGGCCGCTGGAGCAGATAGACAGTCAGGAGGCCGCGCGCGTGGCGCGCCCCCTCCTGCGGCGCATGGCGGATTGGGACGCACGGCAGCACTCGGGTGAGCCCCGCGACGTGCGGGAGATGCTGGAAGATCGCCTGGACGAGCTGCGCGGGCGCGTGGCCCTGTTCGACGAGTCAGAAGACCTGGATGCTCTACTGCGCGAACTGGAGGCCGATGAGCCGGACGTACGGGCAAGGGCCTCCCGGGCGCTGCTGCCCATCTCTTTCGAGCGGCCGCAGCGGATCCGCGCCGCCGTGCTGCGGCAGGCCGCTCGTGAGCGCAGCGGCGCTCGCGCCCACGTGTTACAGCTGCTTGTCCCGCTAGCGGAAGTTGAATCGAACGTGGACGCCGTTCTGGACGCCCTGTCGGCGTGTTCGACCTTAGACGGCAAGGGCGCCGGTATGACCCTCGTGCTGCTGACCCGGCTGGCGGCCCTGCGCCCCGAGCGGGTCCGCGCGCTCCTGCCCGGACGACTCTCCGCCGAGATGCCGCGCCGCGTCCAGGCGGTCCTGGGCGATCTGCTGGCGCACGCCTGGTAGCAGTACGGGGCCGCAGTGCCGCAAGAGCCAGAAGCCGGAGCTACCCTGGAGCGGCTCAGCGTGCCTGACCTCGACGATCTGGAGCCACCAG
>JAUJNC010000119.1 GCA_030446525.1 Armatimonadaceae bacterium | reverse complement strand
GCTTTAGATGAGGGTTTCTGACGAATGGGAGCGACGAAGAGGGTTCTCATCCTGCTGCACGGATTCGATCTGGAAGGCGCATTGCGGCAGGTGAAGTGTCCCACGCTGCTTCTGCCAGGGGACTGGATCACGGCTTAACGGTGCACGACCAGGATGCGGATCTTGTGAAGGCCAACCTGCCCCGTGCCGTCATCGTCAAGATCCCCAACGCTGGTCACATGTTTTTCTGGGAGCAGACGGAAACGATAGGAACCCGGCCCGGTACGGACTCGAGACCGGCCGCCACGGGGCGGCGGCGTTGGAGAGAACGAATGGCTGAGAGGGCGCCGGCCGCGGCTTAGGCTTCGGCAACCAGGGGACGTTTCCTCCTCGTGCCGATGGCGCCAGGTCCCTTCGTTCCCGGCTACGGCAGGATGCGGTAGCCGGTGCCCGTGGCGTAACCGAGCGCGATCCAGACCACGGCGTTGAGGACGTCGCCGACGATCAGGCCCAGGAAGAACGGCAGCATCGTGGCGTAACCCTTCATCCCGCCGTAACGCAGGACGAGCGATTTGAACAGCCAGCCCAGGAACATCGAGAACCACAGCGCGTGCGTGGCGTGGACCGACGCGCCCAGGAACCCGATGGGGTGCAGGCCCAGACCCAGATAGGCGCGGTAGGCGAGCAGCCCGAGGACGCCCCCGAAACCGCCGAGGATGTGCAGCCCGTTCGTCCACGACCCGACATACGGCACGGACGCCATGCCGCCGAAAAGCAGCAGCGGCTTCTGCGGGGCGGCGTTGTACACCCAGTTGTTCCCGATGGCGTTCGCGCCGCCGCCCAGATACGGCAGCGCGAGCGAGGCGGCCGCGGATACCACCAGGGTGATGGCGATGGAGGCGACCATGCCCCAGAACAGCCGCCGCGCCGGGAACCCCACGGAGTCGGCGGCCTTGGCGCCGTTCAGGACCGAGGGGATGACCATCTCGCGCGTGTTGTAGAAGAAGGAGCCCTCGAAGCGGTACTGCGTGTAAAGCGACGGGACCGGGAGGCCGGCGGTCCCGTGCGTCGGCGCGATGATGTCGATGGAGCCGTAGGCGGTCTGCGCGAAGAGCATCCCGGCCTGGCAGACCATCCAGGAGATGACCACCAGGGCCAGGGTCATCAGGAGCAGGGACAGCAGGACGAGTCCCGCCGACACGCCGGCCGCAACCAGCCAAAGCGCGATGCCCCCGTAGGAGAGGAGGAGCCCCAGCAGCGTCGCCCGGTACGAAAACATCTCGCGCTCGTCGTCGATGGCGCCGGCGCGCGGGCCGCCCCACGCCTTGTCCCAGACGCCGCGCAGGTGCCCTTTCCCGGTCCACAGCACCCACACGAGCAGACCGGCCGCGCCTCCGAACGATTGCAGCGCGTGGAACTGCTTGTAGCCGTACGCGCCCAGCACCCCCGGCATCTGCCAGTTATAGACGGCGCAGAGCAGTATCTGGGCCTTGTAGAACAGGAAGAAGAACCAGAAGGAGAAGGAGACCTCCAGGGACAGCAGGTAGGTCAGGCCGACCATGAGCGGGTGGAGACTGACGGGGAACCAGTCCAGCTGGCTCCACGGGGGCGCGGGCAGATGCTCCAGCAGGTTGACGCTCGTGCGGATGCCCGGCACGGACGGGTATAGCAAGTGCAGCCCGTTGACGGTGTGCAGCGCCGTGGTGAGCAGGACCGCCAGCCACATCAGCGGGCTGCGCAGGACGCGGTTCAGCAGACGTCCGCCCTCCGGCTCCTCGGACAGCAGGAGCGGCACGGCGACCAGCGGAAAGGCGAACTTCTCGTTTTCCACCCACTGGCGCCGCAGCAGGTTGGCGACGCAGAATGAGGCGACGAGGAACAGGACGGCGAGGACGCCCCAGAAGAAGAGCGGCCCGGCCCACGCCTCCCAGGGGATCCGCTCCTGCCCGCGCGGATAGCCGGTGAAGAAGGCTTTGGCCGCCTCGGCGTCGTGCATCTTCAGCCAGTCCGGCGCGCCCGCCCAGACCCGCGCCTCCCAGTCGTTGCGGTCGTTGGAGAAGTAGTGCGGCGCGGCGATGTTGGGGAGGAAGGTGCGCATCATGCCCGAGGACGGGATGCCGGAGGCGACCAGGATCAGGGTCCAGACGGTCAGCAGCTCGCCCGGCGCGAACGCCCACGCGGGCCGGACGAGCCGCAGGGGGACGTTGACGCCGGCCAGGACGATCAGGACGAACAGGGCGAAGATCGGGAACTGGTTGCCGCCGAGCAGCGTGGCGGCGATCTTTTTGTTGTTGTAGGGCGTCACGGCGCATAGCAGCGCCGCGCCCAGCAGGCCGATCTGCACGGCCCGCGCCGTCACGGCGCGGGCCCCTGGCAAGACGGCGCTCACGCGGACACCAAGATCATGTTCGCGTACGGGGTCGTGTCCCCGGTGCGGATCAGGCCGATGGCGTGCGGCACCCGCCCCTTGAACGCGGCGTGCGGCTCTTTAACCACGGCGATGCCGTGCAGCGCGTCCGCGAACGCCTCCTGCGTGCGTGCGTCGTTTTGGGCGTCGAACTCCTGTGCCATGAACGCCTCGCCGACACGGAAGTTGGGGCGGATCGCCGCCAGAACCTGGAGCACCGTCGGCACATCGTCCACGAGCGACAGATCCACCGTCTCGATCTGCGGCCAGAACGGGAAGCCCCGGTCGGCGATGACGAGGCTGTTGGTGTGCCGCACGCGCGCCAGCAGCGACAGAACGTGGGGGTTGAGGATGCCCCCTTCAAGCATCGTTGTTCTCGGGGCGGCCGCTGGGCCAGGTGCAGTTCTGGACGGGCGCTAAGATCGCGCGCACGTCGGCCAGAAACTCTTCATCGGCCGGTTCCCCGATCCAGCGCACGTTCTTTTCGATGTTGGCGGGGCTTGCGGTGCCGACCAGTGTGGTGGCGATGTCCTCGTTGGCGACGGCGAACTGCAGCGCGAGCTTGGCGATGTCGCTGCCCCGGTCGCGGCAGTGCGCGGCGGCGCGGGCGCAGGCCGCCTTGATCGCGTCCGGCGCCGGGTGCCACGCGGGCGGGCCCTTCTCGGTCAGCAGGCCCATCGACAGCGGCGAGGCCGAGATCACGCCGACCTTCTTCTCGCGCAGCCACGGCAGCAGGCTTTCGAGCGCGGTGTCGCTCAGGGTGTAACGGCAGTAACTCAAAATCGTGTCGACGGGCGCGCGCGCGGCGACGTCGCGGAAGACCTTCAGCGGCAGGCCGGTGATGCCGAGGAAGCGCGCCTTGCCCACCGCGCGCACCCGCTCCAGCGCCGGCAGCGTCTCGTCCACCACCTGACCCAGGTCGCCGAACTCGATGTCGTGGCACTGGATCAGGTCCACGTACTCGACGCCGAGCCGCGCCAGGCTCTCGTCCACGCTCCGGGTGACGCGCTCGGCGGAGAAGTCGAAGGCGTCCTCGCCGTAGCGCCCGACCTTGGTGGCCAGATGGTACGCGTCGCGCGGCACGCCCCGCAGCGCCCTGCCGAGCACGGCCTCGGCCCTGGTCAGGCCGTAGTAGGGCGAGACATCGATGAAGTTGATGCCCAGCTCCAGCGCGCGGCGGACGCAGGCGACGCCCTCCGCCTCGTCGATCTCGCCGAAGACCCCGCCGAGCGGCGAGGCGCCGTAGCTGAGGGCGGAAACCTGCAGGCCGGTGCGGCCCAGGGGGCGATATTCCATGCGGGAGAACCCCTTACCTTTCCGTGGGTTTGAGCGTCACGGACCGCAGGTTGATCGGCTTCCAGCCCCTGGCATCCGGCCGGATCGCCAGCTCGACCTCGCCCGCCAGCTCGACGGTCAGTTGACCCAGGGTGACCTTCTGGTACTTGCCGTAGTCGCCGGTGGCGGGGGCCTCGGCGGCGAGGGTCTGGCCGCCCGCCGCGATCCGGAACCGCGACCCGGCCTGTGGCGCGGCCAACTCCGCCACGACATCGAACCGGCCCGGCCGGTCGACCCGGAACCGCCAGCCCGCCCACGCGCGCGGGTCGGTCCAGTGGCCGATGTTCGGCGCGCCCTGCCGGGTTTCCACCTTCGCGTCGGTGCCGAGGACGTTGTGGATGTCCGCCTCGAGGGCGGTGAGCGTCACCGACCCGTCGGCCGCCTGCCCGGGGCAGCACTTTGGCGACGTCGAGCGGCCCGGCGATCTCGAGACGGACCACCCCGACGACCGGGTCGGGCGACGCGGCGGGCAGGCGCACCACCACGCCCTCGCCCGTCTGCTCCGTTCGGAGGCTCCCGCCGCCGGGAAGCAGCGCCGCGGACGTGACGCGGCTGCGCAGCCCCGGCGCCAGCAGCCGACCGTCCTTCGGCCAGTCGAACACGTGCAGGTACAGCGTCGCGCCGCCGTCGCGGACCTTCTTGGTGCACCGGCCCCAGGCGAGCTTGGCGAAGGGGCTGGCCGTCGTGCCGTAGATCGCCGCGCCGTTGGCCTTCATCCAGCGCCCGACACGCAGCCGATCGATGCTCGGCTGCGGTATCTCGCCCTCGGCGGTCGGGCCGACGTTGAGCAGGAAGTTGCCGCCCTTGCTGGCGATGTCGCAGAGCTTCTGGATCAGGTCCTTCGTGCTCTTCCAGTTGTTGTCGTCGCTCTTGTAGCCCCAGGTGTCGTTCATCGTCATGCACACTTCCCAGTCGCGGCCGGGGATGCCGGTGGCCGGGATGTGCTGCTCGGGGTGTCCGTGTCGCCCTTGTAGCCGCCGCCGAGCCGGTTGTTGGTGATGATGCCGGGACGCAGGCTCGACCAGGGGCGCAGCAGGGTCGGCCCGCTCGGGGGTCATCAGGTGCGGCGTGTCCCACCACAGGATGTCCGGCTGATAGCTCGTGAGGATCTCGCGCACCTGCGGGGGCGGCGATCTTGCCCAGGTAGGCGTCGAAGCTGCCCTTTGTATTCCTCGTCCAGCCCTCGCCGTCCTGGTAACCCGATTTCGCCCCGCCCAGGTGGGTCCAGTCCTGGGCCTGGGAGTAGTACAGGCCGAACTTCAGCCCCCGCTTGCGCGCCGCCGCGGCCGGCGCGGCGCCAGCACGTCCTTTTTATGGGGCGTGGCGTCCGCGATGTCCCAGTCGGTGACCCCGGAATCGTACAGGGCGAAGCCGTCGTGGTGCTGGCGCTGGTGATGACGACGTACTTCATCCCCGCCTCCTCGGCGAGCGCCGCCAGGCGTCAGGGTCGTACTTGACGGGGTCGAACCGCGCCGCGAACTGCCGGTACTCGGCGACGGGGATGGTGGCGCGCCGCATGATCCACTCGCCGATCCCCTTCACCGGCTCCCCTTATAGGCGCGCCGGCCTGGCGTACACGCCCCAGTGGATGAACAGGCGACGAACTTGGCCTCCCGCCACCACTTCATGCGGGCGTCGCGCTGCTCCGTCGTCTCCTCGGCGGCCGCTGCCGCCGGTCGCGCCGGCGTCTGCGCCGCGCGGGCAGCGGCCCCTCCCCAACCCAACAGGGCGGCGCGCGGCGCCCGCCACCGCCGATCGTCCCGGACCCGTGAACATACCTTTCATGTCATGCTCCCACGCCGGATTTCGACGCGCCTTCCAGCCCGCTGTCCGGCGCGGCCAGGTGTTCGGGGGCCACCCGGGCGCGGACCTCACGGATCATGCGGGCCGTCCGGCAGGGTAGATCTTGGGCTCGTACACCTCCAACGGCTCGAAGGCGAAGACGCGGACGGCCTCGTCGCCCCAGGTCTCTTCGGGCACGAACCGCACCGCCGCGGTCGACACGTTCAGGGGCACGCGGACCAGCCGCTGGTGGTTGCTCGTTTCTCGGTGGACGGTGCGCCAGCGCCCGGCGTCATCCTCCGCCTCGATCCGGTACCGCTTCACGAGGGACCCGGGCACGGCGCAGCGGTCCCCCTTCTGCGGGTAGCTGCTGTGGGGCATGCGCTTGTCATTGTTCAGGTTGCTGTCGAAGGTGAAACGCACCCCGCGACGCGGACACTGCGGTTCCACCGGTACTCGACCGTGCCGCCCCGCGGGACCCACCCACGTGGGACTCGTTCTCGCGGTCGCGGTCCAGACCGTCCCACAAGAGCGGCGCGTCCCGGCCGTCCGACGAGAGCGCCGCCGACCGCGCCAGACAGGACACCTCGCGCCTGCGCCCCGGGAGCCAGCAGTCGTCGTCCATCAGGGTTTGCTGAAGCTCCCCGAGGCGCGGGCCGCCGCTCAAGGAACGAGGCTCGCAGCCGTGCCGGATGCACAGCGCCGCCGCGGTGCCCGCCGCCTGGCCGAGCACGGCGCAGGTGGCCATCACCCGCGTGCTCGACAGCGCCGCGTGCGTGACCGAGATGTTCCGCCCGGCGAACAGCAGGTTGGCGATGTTGCGCGAATACAGGCAGCGGTACGGGATGCCGTACGGCGACGGGGCCGGGTGGAAGATCGTCGGCTTGCCCGGATACAGCACGCCCGCCGGGTGGTGGTCGTCCATCGACCAGCCGCCGTAGGCGACGATGTCGTCGAACGCGCCGCCCGCGCGCACGTCGTTCTGCGTGAGGATGTGGTCGCCGACGTAGCGCCGGTTCTCGCGCTTGCCCGGCAAAGAGCCGATCCACTCCACCGCCCAGTTCTCCGCCAGGGCCCGCTCGGGCGCGTGGTTCTTGATGTAGTCCCACACGCCGTACGTGGTCCTCATCAGGCTCGTCGCGGATGGCCTCGGCATCTTTGATCGTGTCGTCCAGCCCGCCGATCTCGATCCACCAGAAGTTGTGGGCGTTGACGCCGTGCATCCGGTGCGGCAGGTCCTCCGGCCGCGTGAACTTATACGCCCACGGGGGCGGGGTGTACGGCTGCGGCTCGTCGGCGCGGCGGAGCTGGATCAGCAGGCTGTTGCCCATCGTCTTGCGGTCCGCCTCCGCGGGCTCGATGTCCTCGCCGAACTCGCCGCGCGCCTCGCGGCCGGCGCGGAACCGGGCCGGTGTCACCGCCGCCAGGATGCTGTCGCCGGAGCAGTCGATGAACTGCCGGGCGTGGATGGTGTGCCAGGTCTGACTCGTGGTACCAGGCCTTGACACTCACGATCCGGTCGCCGTCCATCTCGGCGTCGGTGCAGGAGCAGTTGAGGAACGGCGTCAGGTTGGGCTGGAACCGGATCTTGCCGTACAGAACGCCGTCCCAGATCGAGTAGCCCAGCGAGGGGTTGTGGCGCTGGTTCTCCGGGACGGATCTCTTCGAGGAGCCCGGTCTCTTTGTTGTGCTTGCCGTGGGCGCCGCAGATCCACATGCGGACCTCGCTGGACGCGTTGCCGCCGAAGACGGGCCAGTCGTGGACCAGGCGGTCCGCGCCCCGCCCGGGCGGCGGCCAGGGCGGCGCACATGCCGGCCATCCCCCCGCCGATCACGCAGACGTCGAACTCATGCGTTTCCTGATGCAGATGTGACACAGCAAGCTCCTTTATCCGTGGGCGCGCGGATTCGCGCGTAAGCCGGGCGGATCACGGCGACTATACAACACAAAAGAAAAGGCTGTCAATACCCGGCGCCGAAGCTTGGGAAAGGAAGCGGGCGTCACTTCTCGGGGACACACGAACGGCGGCATCGCTCGCGATGGTATCCAGGGCGATCGGCAAGACGCCTTGCCGGGAGCGGGCCGCCTGCGTCTGGAGGACACGTCCCTGCGCGGTATCGAAGACCTCGATCCGGTACTCCCCGTCCGCCAAACCTTTCAGCCGGAGCCGCGCGTTCTGGAAGGGAACGGGTTTGCCCTCCAGTATCTGCTGGTACAGCCGCCCATAGGTCAGGTTGGACAGGTAGAAGAAGGCGTGATCGCGGCTGCTGCGTCCGACGCTCTGCAGGAGCGCGTTTTCGTTTTGCGTATCGAGAACGAAGTAGATACTGCGCAGGCGGAGCCAGTCGCTGCCGGGACCTTCGGCGTAGAACGTCAGTTCGTTTCGTCCGGCGGCAAGCGGCACGCGGACCCACTGCTCCTCGCCCGTCAGGAGCCGGCGCTCTCCGCCGTATTGGGTCCTCTGGAGCGTCTTGTCCCCAGACCGGATGCGCAGCTGGACGGCGCCCCCGCCCTTTTCGCCGGGTGGACGATCATGATGCCGCCCCGGGGCGCATCGATGATAAAGGTCGGCGTCGTGCGCCAGGCTTTGCGGTCCGCGCGCATGCCGTAGAGGGTATCCGAATATCCCGTGAGGAACTGGCTATCCGCATCGCCGGGGATCTCGAAGCGATCCCGCGGCGCGCGTGCGCCCCAGTTGGGCACATCGCCGTACGACGCGACCGTGATGACGCGCGCATGGCGCGCGCAGGGCCGGACGCCTTCGCTTCCTGGACACCGATCTCGGCTCGTGCCCATTGCCGGGCGGTCAGGGGAATGCCTTGGGCAAAGGCGAGCACGTTTTTGAACGTCGGCGACCAGAGATCGAGCCGGTCGATGATCTCATGCGGCCATATCAGGGTGCCGGCGTTGCCCCGGCAGAAGCCCTTCCACATCTCCTCGTGCATGCCGCGCGGAAACCCACTCCCGCTCCCGGGTGTAGTAGGCCTCCTGCGTCACATTGGGCTTGCCCGGCACGATCTCGCGCTCCGCCTGCGCGTAGTCGCTGATCGCCTGGGCGCCGTAGTGATAGTTGGTGCCGAAGAGGAGGGCCGGTAGGCGTCCGCCATGGTGTGCACGTAGTCGCGCATCTCCTTGACCCAGGAAAGCTGGTGGGGGCCGGGAATGAAGCTGTCGTTCCAGATGTTGATGGCCCATAAGGAGGCCTGTAGCCCCAGCGGGCATAGATGTAGCGCAGCCGGTTCCGGTACCAGCGGCGTGCCTCCGGGTTCGAGAACACCTCGGAGGGGCTCGCGCAGGCCGCCGTTGGCGGCGTTGTAGGCGTTGTACTCCCAGCCGTCGTAACCCGGCTTGGCGCCGCCCTGCGCGAGGAACAGGCTCGTTGTTGTCGTCGGTGACGAGCATGATGCGCAGGTTCTGCCGCTCGGCCATATCGAAGATGCGGTCGAAGGCCGACGAGATCATCGGGTTGTAATAGCCGATCCCGGCATAGTGGTGGTAGGCGGTGTCCGGTTTGGCCGATGCGGGCGGCATCCATTCCAGCCAGGCCCAGTGACAGGCCCACGCGCGTCGCGGACTGGTTGCCCCGGGCGCGGCCGAAGTAGTATTCATAGGTCGCGCTTTTGCCCGGCACGGCGTCCTTGCGCCGCGTCCAGGCGATATTGGTCCCGGTGGCGTAGAACGGGGTGCCGTCGCCGGAGTTCTCGAAGTAGTGGGGTTACCCCGGCTCACCCGCACGAAGCCGGGATGCGCGGCGGGCTCGACCTCGAACGTGAAAGGCCCCGCCTGCGCCGTCTTGCCCGCCGCGTCCCGGGCGCGCAGCACGAACGTCCAGGCGCCCGGCTCGGGGGCGCGAAACGCACGTTCCACTGCGCCGGGCCGTCCGGCACATAGGCGACGTCGCTTTCCAACTGCGTCTGGCCGTTCTTCGAGCGGTAGGGGATGCGGAAGAAGGCGGGCATCACCATCCGCTTGCCGGAAGGGCCGGTCAGCGTCGCCGCGACATCGATCTGGTCCGGATCGAAGGGGTTGCGCCAGGCGCCGTCGAGCCTGGAAGCCGATCTCCAGCTTGCCAAAGAGCGACACCGGCTGGCGTGCGTAGGTGACATCGCGGATCGCCAGCGTCGCAGACCGGCGAGCATAAAGCGGACGCTGCTGCTGAGCCAGCGCCACGCTTGCGGACTCGGCGGCTGCGGGCCGCGAGACCGGGGCCGGCAGCAACGAAGCGCTGTTGATCTGGGCCCCGTGGGTCGCCGCCGGGGCGGCAAGAAGGGGCGGCAGGCAGGCGGCAGCGACGCGCAGCAGTACGCTCACCGGCGGAGCGGGACGATACTTTTTATTATAACCAGGGTCTGTTCTTTGCTTCACGGGATCCCCGCATACGCGTCCCGGCGCGTATTGCATTCTACGCGATAGAGACGGCCAACGTCTCGCCCGCGCGGAGGGAAACGGGACCGGACAAAGCGATGCGCATCCCGTTTTCTGTAACCTGGGCCGCTACGGGAACGGGTTTGCCATTCACCGCGACCCGTATCTGCTTCGATGTCGCGCCCAGGGGCGCATCCAGGCGCAGGCGCGACCAGGACCCGACCCGCCTCGACCTTAACCTCATTGCGCTGGGTCTTGCCGCGCCGCGTTTGGCGCAGGCTGCCCCAGCCCTCCGGGGCGCTGAAGAAGGCCTTGAAGTCCTCGGGCGTGTGGCGCGGCGCGAACCGCAGCACGCCGTTCGGGCCGTCGTAGGCGAACCCCGAGAGGGCGAGCAGGAGCGACCAGGACGACAGGGCGCGGGGGCGTAGTGCCCGCCGCACTCGATCTCGTTCCAGGGGTTGCGCGGGATCGGCGGGCGCGGCACGCCATCGTAGCGCTCGCGCGCGCCCTTGACGATCGCCAGCGCCTCGTCCGCCATCCCCTCGTAGAGCAGGTGCGCGGCCACCTGGTACTCCACGCCGGTCCACACCTCGTCCACGTACGGGATCGTGTCCTCGGGCCGCCCGCCCCGCGGCCAGGTGCAGTTGAGCAGGCCCTTGTCGCCCCCGCCCGCGAACTTGCGCCAGTGGTGCCGGAAACCGGTGAAGTCGGTCCGCCAGTTGTGCCGGAAGATCGCGCGCAGGGCGGAGCGGACCTGTTCGGGCGGCAGCAGGTACCCGAGCCCCAGCCCAGTGCGCCCACCACTGGCCGATCAGCTGGTCGGAAAGGCAGCCCGGCCCGTACTCGCCGGATCGCCCCTGGTAGCCGGGCAGGTGCTGCTCATAGTACTCGCCGTTCCAGCACAGCGCGACCAGCTTCTCTCGGCCTTTCTCGAAGACGGCCCGGTAGCGCCGGGCCGCCTCGTCGTCGCCCACGCGCCGGGCCATCTCCTCGCCGGCCCGCAGCGCGGCCAGGTAGTAGGTGCCGATGAACGAGTTGACGCCGTGGACGGCGTTGTCGTAGGTGTTCCACTGCTCGTCGGAGAGCGTGCCGTCCGGCTGCCCGCCCGACGCCGCCGCGTCGCGGGCGAGGAGGTACTGACCGCCGCCTTGACGCGCGGCCAGTACGCGCGCAGCCAGCCGCCGTCGGGCTGGTTCAGGGCCTCGCGGTACGCCTTGAGGACGCGGCGGCGTGGCCGTCGCTGAAGGGGCGCTCGCCGGTGGGGCGCGGCGGCGAAGGACCTCGGTGCGGTTGTTGATGCCGCCGCCGGGCCCCTGCTGGTGGAGGAAGTCGATGCGGCGCATGTCGCGCTCCAGGTCGGGGAACAGGCGGGCCAGGGCCTGCTCGTAGCCCCACACGTGGGTGCAGGTGGGCGGGCAGCAGCCGTTGGAGCCTTCCCAGCCGTAGGTGTCGCCGTTGGCGATGCGGAAGACGACGCCGGCGTGCCGGATGGTGCTGACCTGCGAGGACACGCAGTCGAGCAGCCAGTACGGCAGCGTACTGTCGTAGAAGGTCTTGCGGAACCGCTCGGTGCGGGCGCGCAGGGGCGCGAAGTCGTGGGCGATCTCGCGCGCCACGGCCCGCGCGTCCGGCCAGAGCGTCGCGTAGTGGTTGCCCAGCGGCTTACCGGCGCGGTCGTACCGGTTCGGATAGTGCCAGGTGAGGAAGAAACACACCTCGGCGGTTTTGCCGGGGCGACCTCGACCGTGGACGCCAGCGCGGCGTTCGTGGTGCGGCCGGTCGGGGTCGGCGCGGTGGCTTTCCCCGACCCGAACGGCGCGAAGCGGCCCTGCGCGAACGCCTCCCAGGCGCCGTCCCAGTCATCGAAGGCCGGGAGCGCGGCGGGCCGGGGGCCGGTCGTGGCGAGCGCGAGCGTGCCGGGAGCCGGGCGCGCGGGCCGGCACGGCGCCCGGGGCGACGTAGCGGGCGCCGACCTGCTCGCACAGCCGCGCGTAGGCCCGCTGCCGCGCGCCGATCAGCGGGGCGTCGGCCGGATCCATCAGCGGGCCGGAAAGCAGGAGGACGCGCCCCTGGCCGACGGGACGCCCCGCGAGGCGCGAACCGCCCGCGCCCGCCGACTCCGCGGCGCCCTCGCGCAACACCCGGCGGGCCCACAGCCTGTCCCAGAGCGCGCCGTCCCCCCCAGCGGGGGCGAAGCGCACCGGCAGCAGCTCGTCGAGCAGGTCGAGCGCGGCGCGCGCCGCGGGCAGGTCGCCGAACTCTATCTGGTCCACGCTGATGTGCCCCCATGGCCCCTTCTGCTCGTCCACGATCTCGATACGGGCGGTCTGTCCCCGAAGCTCGCGCACGTCCCAGAGGGCGGGCAGCAGCCGCTCGCTGCGCTTGCCCGCCTGGGCGCGCGCCACCTTCCCGTCCACGACGAGCCGGATCTGCGTGGCCCGGTGGTTCCCGCCGCCGATCAGGAAGCGGATGTAAGGGCGCTCGATCACGAACGGGCGGCTCGTCATCCGCCCGGTCGCGGCGTCGCCGCCGGCGAACGAGTTGACCAGGCCGGCGCCCCGGAAGCCGGAGACCGGCTGCTGGCCGGGCAGCGCGCCCCGCGCCGGGGCGGCGCCGAAGGCGCCGCCCTCGACGGCCCACCGGTCATAGCCGCCTTCGAAGTCCTCCCACACGATGTCGTCGGCGATCGGGGCCTCGGCGAGCGGCCTGCCGCCGGTCGCCTGCGCGTACGCCTCCAGCAGCGACGACGTACTGCCCGCGAAGACGAGCGTCGCCCCCGCCCGCACCGCGTAGCGCGCCGCCCGCAGGGACGGCTCGGCCAGGTCTCCCTGGGCGTCCTCCAGACACAGAACGGTGAGCAGGGCGTCGGCCAGTTCGCCCGCGGCCGGCAGCCGGTCCAGCGCCGCCACGGTCAGGCCGGCGGGCCGGTCCACGGCGAAAGTGTTCAGGCCGTCGGGGTTGGCGCTGGTGTAGATGCGCACGGGCCGGTCCAGCGTCGGGGCGTCACCCGGCTCGGAGCGCATCAGGAGCACGTGGGCGCGCCCTTCGCGGCACGTCTCGTTGACGTTGCCGCCGAAGTTGGGGTGCGCCGTGCCGAGCCGCGGCGCGACCGCGTTAAAGCCGACCGAGTTGATCGTCTGCGCCGGCCCCAGGGCGTCGTAGCCCACGGGGTTCTGCGCGAAGGCGCCCAGCGACACCGTCTGCCGCTCCCCGGTCGGGTTGTGGACGCGGAACACGAAGGCCGCCGCGGGCAGGGACGACGCCCGCGTGTCCAGCGGCGCGAACGGCGTGAACGCGGTCATCTCCACCTGCGCCGGGAGGCCCGGGTCGCGGACGCGCAGGACGGCCACGGGGTACTCGCCGGTCATCTCGATCCGCGGCACGCGCGGCCAGCCCGGCGGCCCGCCGCCCGTTTGCAGCAGCCTGGCCGTCTGGCCGACCCGGACGCCGAAGAACAGCGGCACGTAGCCGTCGCGCAGCGTGTTGAACAGCTGCCACGTCGTCAGCTGCCCGTCCGCGCCGATCTCGACATTGCCCGTTCCGATGCCGCCGAGCGGGAACCGCGCGTCGGTGTGGACATCCGAAGCGTAGACTCGGGGCGGGGCGGGCTCGTGCAGCGCCCGCCTCCACCGGGCCAGCCCCTCGACGGGCGGCGTCGCCCCTTCGCCCGGGGCCCTCGCGGCCCGGGCCGGCAGCGCGCCCGCCGCGCCCACGCCCACGGCGAGCGTGATAAACTCGCGCCGGGTGACGCCGTCCTCTTCTTCCTCTTGCGGCCCGCACGGGCCGGCGCAGTCGCAGTCACGTGGCATGACGTCGCCTTTTTGTTGTCACGGTTTCTTGATAGATTCGATTTGTTCCGCGTATCTCCTGCCCGGCTACCGGATCGAGGTCCGGGGTTTTTGACTCACGCTCCGCAGTGTTGACAAACGGAGCCACGGCATGATAAGCTTGCGTTCCGACGCTCGCGGAACAACGGGGCAAGCAACAGGAGGACGGAGCGGATGCCCTTTATTTCTCGAAGTGAATCGCTGCGGCGGCTGCGCGACCAGGTAGAGGCGGGGCGGCCCCTGCTCGGCGCAGGCGCGGGGACCGGGATCTCGGCCAAGTTCGCCGAGCGCGGCGGCGTGGACCTCATCATCATCTACAACTCCGGGCGCTACCGGATGGCGGGCCGGGGCAGCATGGCCGGGGTGCTGGCCTACGGGGACGCCAACGCCATCGTCGTGGACATGGCCCGCGAGGTGCTGCCCGTCGTCCGAAACACGCCCGTGCTGGCCGGCGTCAACGGGACCGACCCGTTCCGCCTGATGCCCGTCTTCCTGCGCGAACCAAGGGGATGGGCTTCGACGGCGTGCAGAACTTCCCCACCGTCGGCCTGTTCGACGGCCGGATCCGCGCCTACTGCGAGGAGACGGGCTTCGGCTACAGCCTGGAGGTGGACATGATTCGGGAGGCGCACGCGCTGGATATGCTGACCTGCCCCTACGTCTTCGACGAGGACGAGGCGCGCGCGATGACCGAAGCCGGCGCGGACGTGCTCGTGCCGCACATGGGCACGACGACCAAAGGCACGACCGGCGCGCAAACGGCCATGACCCTCGACGAGGCCGCCCGGCGCGTGCAGGCGATACGCGACGCGGCGGTGAAGATTCGGCCCGACATCCTGGTGCTGTGCCACGGCGGGCCGATTGCCGAGCCGGAGGACGCGCAGTACGTCTTCGACCACACCGAGGGCGTCGCCGGCTTCTTCGGCGCGTCGAGCATCGAGCGCCTGTCCGTCGAGCCGGCCATCGAGGCGCAAACGCGCCGCTTCAAGGAGCTGTCGCCGGGCAACGGGCAGAACTGAACGGAGAAGAAGTACCATGCAGCGATCGGGACCGGGGTTATCACGACGGGCGCGGACGTGGAAGACGCTCGCCTTCGACCGGGGCGCTGTCCGGATGCTCAGCGAGCCGATGCGCATGATGCGCATGTTTATCGTGTGTTCCCCCGCCGGCCCGGAGCGCCTGCTGCGCGACCGCGTCCTTCCTTGCGCCCGGCGACACGACGCGGACCGCTTCTTGACGAGGAGAAATCCATGCCCGCCCCATCCGTCTTGCCGTGGTCGGCCTGCACTTCGGCGCGGCGTTCGTGCCCATCTACCAGCATCACCCCGACGTGGAGCGGGTGGTCCTGTGCGATCGGGACGAGCCGCGGCTGCACGCGGTCGGGGACCGCCTCGGCATCGTCCGCGCGGACCAGTTCACCCGGCTGGAAGACCTGCTCGACGGCGACGCCTGCGACGCCGTGCATCTGCTGACGCCGGTTCCGCTCCATGTGGAGCAGACGCTGGCCGTCCTGTCCGCCGGCAAGCACTGCGCCTGCGCCGTGCCGATGGCCACCGAACTGGACGACCTGCGCCGAATCCTCGCCGCGCAAAGGGCGTCCGGCAAGAACTACATGATGATGGAGACCGCCGTCTACACGCGCGAGTTCCTCTTCGCCCGGGACCTGCACGCACGCGGTGAACTGGGAACGCTGACGTTTTTGCGCGGCACGTACTTCCAGGATTTGGAGGGCGATTATCCGACCTACTGGCGGGCGCAGCCGCCGATGCACTACGTCACGCACGCCCTCGCGCCGCTGCTCGCGCTCGCCGGCACGCGCGCCGAGAAAGTCTGCTGCCTCGGCTCCGGGCGGCTCCGGCCCGACATCCAGCAGCCGGGCGGCAACCTCTTTCCGCTCCAGACCGCCCTCTTCCGACTGGCCGGGACGGACGTTGCCGCCGAGGTGACGCGCTCCTGGTTCCAGACGGCCCGCGCCTACACCGAGGCGTTCAACGTCTACGGCGACCGGCGCGGCTTCGAGTGGCAGCAGCTGGAGCACGAGGACCCGGTTCTCTTCACGCTGGAGCCGGTGCAGCCGACGCGGCGGGGGCGGGCCGTCACCGCCGAGCGCGTCCAGCCGCCGTTCCGCCCGGACTTGCTGCCCGCTGAACTGGCTTCCTTTGCGAACGGCGGGCACGGCGGCTCGCACCCGCACCTGGCGCACGAATTCGTGCGCAGCATCGTCGAGGAGCGCCCTGCGGCCATTGACGCCCGGACGTCGGCGGACTGGACCGCGCCGGGCATCTGCGCGCACGAGTCGGCGATGAAGAACGGCGAACCGGTCGCCGTCCCCGACTTCGGCATCTCCTGAGCGTGGGAAAGCCGCGGTGTTGACAAACGGGGTCGCGGCATGATAAGCTTGCGTTAACGTATAACGCAGGCGAAGCAGCCCCGTGGACCATCACGCCGCAACGAACAACCAGACGCTCAAGCAGATCGCCCGCGACCTGAACCTGTCCCTGATGAGCGTGTCGCGCGCGCTGCACGGCCAGAAAGGCGTCAGCGACGAGACGCGGCGGCGCGTGCAGGAATACGCCCGACGGGTCCACTACCGGCCCAACCTGGCGGCCCGCACGCTGGTGCGGCGCAGGGCGCAGGTGCTCGGGGTCATCTTCCCTTCCCTGCGGCAAACCTTCTGGGCCGACATCGTGCTGGGCATCGAGGAGGTCGCCAAGGCGAACGGTTATACCGTCCTGTTCGCGCACTCCAACGAACGGGCCGAGGTGGAGCGCGAAGAGATCCACACCCTGCTGGCGCGCCCGGTGGACGCCCTGCTGATCGCCTCGTCGGATCCGGAGG
The DNA here is from genome assembly GCA_030446525.1 of Armatimonadaceae bacterium. The sequence goes on along the minus strand of JAUJNC010000119.1, from coordinate 4,298 downwards.
CGAACGTCGACGTCCTCCGGCAGGTCTGCTCGTCGCACCGGCCCCTCGTGCTCTTCGACCGCTACGCCGAGAACCTCGAGGCGCCCGGTGTATACAGTGACGACCACGACGGCGCGCGCCGCGCCACCGAGCACCTGATCGGGCTGGGCTACCGGCGCGTCGCACACCTCGCCGGCCCGCCCGGCCTGTCCGTGGCACGCGAGCGGCTGCGCGGGTACCGGGAAGCGACGAGAGCGGCGGGGCTGCCGGAGATCGTGGCGGAGTGCGGCTTCGGCGAGGAGGCGGGGCGCAAGGGCATGCGCGCGCTGCTGGAGCGCGGGCCGGTCGATGCGGTTTTCGCCGCGCACGACCCGATCGCCTTCGGCGTGCTGGACGTGCTGAAGGAGCGGGGCCTGCGGGTCCCCGCCGACATCGCCCTCGTGGGGTACACCGACGTGGACCACGCCCGGCATCTGGCCGTCCCGCTCACGGTCATGGCCCAGCCGACGACGGAGATGGGCCGGGCGACCGCCCGGCTCGCGCTCGACCTCCTCGCCGGGCGCGTGCCGAAGGACACGCGCGTCGTCCTTCCCGCCCGTCTCATCGTGCGCGAGTCCTGCGGCGCTCGCGCCGCGCACCCTCCAGGCATTTGCCGCGCAAAGGAGCACGAAGACTCATGAAACGAGAGATCCCGGCCGGCGCCCCGCAATGATGCTTGAGATCAGATCCATCGGCAAACGCTTCCCCGGCGTCCTCGCCCTGGCGGACGTCTCGTTCGACGTGGCGCGGGGCGAGGTCCACGCGCTCATGGGCGAGAACGGCGCGGGGAAATCGACGCTCATGAAGATCCTGAGCGGCGTCTACACCGAGTACGAGGGCGAGATCTACCTGGACGGGCGGCCGCTCAAAATGGACGGCCCGCGCGAGGCCCAGCAGCGCGGCATCGCCATCATCCACCAGGAGCTGAACCTCATCCCGGAGCTTTCCATCGCCGAGAACATCTTTCTGGGCTGCGAGCCGCGCACGCCGTGGGGGACGCTCGACCGGGAGCGCATGGAGCGCGAGGCGCGGGCACTTCTCCTGCGCGTCGGTCTTGCCGCCGCGCCCGATCGGTCCGTTCGGTGGCTGCGTGTCGGCGAACAGCAGCTCGTGGAGGTCGCCAAGGCGCTGTCTCTCAAGGCCCGTCTGCTGATCCTGGACGAGCCGACGTCGGCGCTTTCGGACGCGGAGCGGGAGCGGCTGTTCGCACTCATCGACGCGCTCAAAAAGGAGGGCGTGACGATGATCTATATCTCGCACAAGCTGGACGAGATCTTCCGGCTCGCCGACCGCATCACCGTTTTGCGCGACGGGCGTTACATCGGCACGCGCTCCCGGGACCAGACCGACGAAGGCGAGCTGATCCGGATGATGGTCGGGCGCCCGCTAAGCGACCTGTTCCCCAAAGAGGAGAGCGCTGTCGGCGAGGAGGTGCTGCGGGTGGACCGGCTCAGCCTCGCGGGGGACGGGACGCGCGGCGGGCGCGCGCTGCACGACGTCTCGTTCGGGCTTCGGCGCGGCGAGATCGTCGGCCTGGCAGGCCTGATGGGTGCGGGACGGACCGAGCTGCTGGAGGCGCTGTTCGGCGTCCATCAACCGCCGCGGGCGCGCGGGCGGATCGTGATCGCGGGCCGGGAGCGGCCTTTGTTCGCGTCGCCCCGCGCCGCCATCCGGGCCGGTCTCGCCTTCGTGAGCGAGGACCGCAAGGGAAAGAGCCTGGTTTCGAAGCTGTCGGTCGGCCACAACATCACGCTGGCCGCGCTCGGCGAGTTTCTGGCGCGCGGGAGCGGCGTCGTCCGTTCCCGGGTCGAAAACGCGGCGGTGCAGCGCTCCATCCGGGATCTGCGCATCAAGACGCACAGCGCGGACGCGCTCGTGGACACTTTGTCGGGCGGCAACCAGCAGAAGGTCGCGCTCGCCAAGTGCCTCTTGACCCGCCCGCGCGTGCTGCTTCTGGACGAGCCGACGCGGGGCATCGACGTCGGGGCCAAGGCCGAAATCTACGCGCTCATCAGCCGGCTCGCGCAAAGCGGGGCGGGCATCGTTATGGCCTCGTCGGAGATGCCCGAACTGCTCGCGCTGTGCGACCGCATCCTGGTTCTCGCGGGCGGGCGCATCAGCGCCGAATTCGGACGCGGCGAGGCGACGCAGGAGCGCATCCTGGGGGCGGCCACCGCTTCCCGGCAGCGGGCGGCCTAGCCGCACCGCCCCCCCTTCGAGGCGACACGACGATGGAGCAGACACAGCAAAAAGCGACGACCAAACAGCCGGCCTCCCTGCGCGAGCGCCTGCGCGCCGCGGGGCAGTTCCTGCAGCGTTTCCAGAGCTTCTTCGGGCTGATGGCGATTCTGCTGCTTTCGACACTGCTGTCGCCCGTGCGCGACGGGCGCAACGTCTTCCTCGACCCGCAGAACCTGCTCAACGTCGTCCGCTTCGCCTCGGAGAACGGCATCATCGCCGTCGGCATGACGCTCGTGATCCTGACCGGCGGCATCGACCTGTCCGTCGGGGCCGTCCTGGCGCTGTGCGCCGTGGGCGCGGCGGCCTCCCTGATGCGCTATGACCTCCAAACGCTGCCCACCATCGCCCTGATGCTGGGCCTGGGCGGCCTGGTCGGGACCTTGAACGGGTGGATAACCACCCGGCTGCGCATCCAGTCGTTCATCACGACGCTGGCGATGCTTTCCGCGGCGCGCGGCGCCGCCTCGCTCTGGTCGGGCGGGTATGCGATCCCGCTGGCCTTCGGCACGGGGCCGGGCGTCGCGCCCCAAAGCTTCAAGTCGCTGTTCGCGGGGCAGGTCGGCCTGCCGGGACTCCAGATCCCCGCACCGTTGTTCTACTTTATCGGTGTCGGTCTGCTGGCGACGTTTGTGCTGCGGCGCACGGCCTTCGGCCGCCACGTGTACGCCGTGGGCGGCAACGAAACAGCGGCACGCCTTTCGGGCGTCCCCACCGACCGCGTCCGGGTCGTCGTCTTCGCCCTGTCCGGGTTCCTGGCCGCCCTGGCCGCCCTGCTGCACGCGGCCCTGGTCAACCAGGGCAGCCACATCGACGGCAGCGGCTACGAGCTGAACGCCATCGCCGCCGTGGTCATCGGCGGCACCAGCCTGTCCGGCGGCGTCGGCACGGTCTTGGGCTCGATGATCGGCGCCCTGATCTTGAGTATTCTTGATAACATCCTGGGCCTGCGCAACATCGCGTCGGAGTACCAGATGATCCTCAAGGGCGCCATCATCGTGCTCGCGGTCGTGCTTCAGCGGCAGCAACGGTAAGAGGAAAAGGCCCCCTGCGCCCCCAATAATGGGGGGACCGGAACAGGGGGCGGTGGGGCCTTTCTTCACGGCAACAATACAAGGAGGTAGCAACTTCATGACGATTCTATCGCGACGACTCCTGAGCGTTGCGGCCGGACTTGCCGCTTTCGGCGGCATCCTCGGCGGGTGCGGCCCGAGAGAAACGGCGCAGACCGACGCGTCGACGCCCTCCACGGGCGGCAAAACGTATCTCATCGGCATGTCCCAGGCGAACAAGGGCGAGCCGTGGCGCCAGGCGATGAATGACCAGATCGCCGAGGCCGCTAAGCGGCACCCGGGGCTGAATGTGGTCTTTGCCGACGCGGCGCAGAACAACGCCAAGCAGATCGCCGACGTCGAGAACTTTATCCAGCAAGGTGTCGATCTGCTGATCATCTCCCCCAACGAGGCCGCGCCGCTGACGGACGTGGTGGCCAAAGCCTATGACAAAGGCATCCCGGTCATCGTCCTGGACCGCAAGGTGAACGGCGAAAAGTACACGATGTGGATCGGCGCCGACAACAAGGTCATCGGCCGGCAGGCCGGCGAGTACGTGGCCGATTGGTGTAAGGAAAACAAGCGCAGCCCCTGCAACGTCATCGAGCTGCGCGGCCTGGAAGGCTCCACCCCGGCCAAGGAGCGCGGCGACGGCTTCCGCGAAGGGATCGCCGCGAGTCCCGACGTCAAGATCATCGCCAGCCAGAACGCCGACTGGGTGCGCGAGAAGGCCGTCCCCGTTTCGCAGGCAATGCTGCAGGCCAACCCCGGCGTGGACGTGGTCTACGCCCACAACGATCCGATGGCCGAGGCGGCGATCATCTCGGCCCAGAACGCCGGGCTGGATCTCGACGAGATCTTCTTCATCGGCATCGACGCGCTGCCGACCCCCGACGGTGGCATCCGCTCGGTCATGGACGGGCGGATCGACGCGACGTACGTCTACCCGACCGGCGCTGCCGAGGCGATCGACTACGCCGTGCGGATCCT
>JAUJNC010000118.1 GCA_030446525.1 Armatimonadaceae bacterium | reverse complement strand
CACGCCGACCGCTACGAGCCGCCCCTGTCGTTCCTGGACACGGTGCGGGCGCGCGTGCGCGGCGGGTGCGTCAAGCTGTCGCCCGCGCTGCCCGACGACGTGCTCCAGGGGCTGGGGGGGCAGGTGGAGTTTCTGTCCGAGCGCGGGGAGTGCAAAGAGGCGGCGCTCTGGTTCGGCGCGGCGGCGGGCGGCCCGCCCCGCGCCGCCGTCCTGCTCCCGGAGCGCATCACCTTCGCGCCGGGGGCGGACCCGCCCCCGGTCGGGCCGCTCGGGGCGTTCGTCCACGACCCGGACCCCGCCGTCCTCCGCGCCGGGGCGCTGGGCGCGCTGGCGCTGCAGATGGGCGCGTCTTTACTCGACCCCGGCGACGCGTACCTCACGTCGGACGCGCCGGGCGAGCGCCCGCCGGTCTCGTCGTACCGCGTGCTCGAGGCGCTGCCCTACCGGCCGCGCGCCGTGCGCGAGGTTTTGCGGGCGCGCGGCATCGGCCGTCTGGTCGTCAAGAAGCGCCACTTCCCCCACGAGCCCGACGAGGTGTCGCGGGAGCTGGGGCTGGCCCAGAAAACGCCCGCCGAGGCGGCCGAGGCCGTGCTCATCATCGCCCGTACGGGTAAGAATCACCTGGCCGTTCTGTGCGAACCGGCAAGAACCTGAGCGGGAGAGCCCATGCCCATCTTCGAATTCCACTGCAACACCTGCGGCCGCAAGTTCTCCGCCCTGGTCGGGGTGGTGGCGAGCGCCCCCCCGCCGGCCTGCCCGCGGTGCGGCGGCGCGGACCTGAAAAAGCTGGTTTCGCGCTTCGCCCGCGTCCGCTCCGAGGACGAGGCCCTGGCCGCCCTGGCCGACGCCGCCGATAGCGCCGACCTCGATGACCCCCGGACCATGCGCCGCTTCATGAAGGAGATGAGCAGGGGGATGGGCGAGGACACGGACGGCGAGGACTTCGAGGAGATGATGGAAGAGGCCCTGGAGGATGAGGCCGGCGGAGCGGGCGGGGACAAAGACACGCGGGACGCGGAAGAGTAAGGGGGAAGAGATGAGTTTTGGCGTCGCCTTTATCGGCCTGGACCACTGGTACACGGCCTTTCTGTACATGAACGAGATAGCCAGGTCCGCGGAAACGCCCCTGGTCGGGATCGCGGACCCGGATGCCGGCCGGCGCGCGGAGGTGCGCGGCAAGTACCCGCAGGCCATGGTCACCGAAGACGCCGACGCCCTGCTCGCCCGCGACGACGTGGCGCTCGTCGCCATAACCGCGTCCACGGACCAGGCGCCCCCGATCGCGGAGCGGGCGCTCGCGGCAGGGAAGCACGTCCTGTCGGTCAAACCCGCGGCGCGCACGCTCGCGGAGCTGGAGAAGGTGGTCGCGGCCGCGGAGCGCGCCGGGCGGTTTTACGGCTCGTTCGAGGGCATGCGGCGCCTGACGCCGCAGCTTACGCTTCTGCGCGACCTCGTGCGGCGGGGCGAGATCGGCAGGCCGATGGCCTTCTACCAGCTGGCGCACGGCGGCCTGCCGCAGCCCTGGCCGCAGACGCAAGGTGATTCGTGGTGGCTGCACCCGGACAAGGCGCCGGGCGGCGCGTGGATCGACCACGCCATCTACGCCGTCGATCAGGCCCGCTTCGTCTTCGACGGCGAGATCGACCACGCCGCGGGCATCGTCGAGAACCGCGTCCACAAAGACCTGGCTGTGGAAGACTACGGCGCGGCCGTGCTGCGCCTCGCGCCCCGGGACGGCGGGCCGAGCGTGTCCCTAATCTTTGAGGACACCTGGACCGCCGGGCCGGGCGGCGGCGTGCACTGGCAGGAGATCATCGGCACCGCGGGCACGCTGCGCCCGCGCGGCAAGGAATGGGTGCTGGTACAGGGCGGCAAGGAGACGACGCGCCACCCCGTGCCCGACGCCGCCCAGAGCGGCATGGAAACCCTGGCCCGGATGCTGCAGGACGGGCAGACGCCGCCGTTCGGCCCCGCCGACGCCCGCGCCAACCTCGCCGCCTGCTTTGCGTTCTACGAGGCGGCGAAGCAAGGCGCCGCCTAAGCGCTCCGGTAATCCACCGGCAGGTCCGCGAGATCACTCCTCCTCCTGCAGGTACGGCAGCCGCCGATGGGCTACTTCTTGGCGATGATCCACACGGCATGCACAATGCCCGGGATGTAGCCGAGGAGCGTCAGGAGGATGTTGATCCAGAACGCTTTGCCGATGCCCACCTGGAGGAACACGCCCAGCGGCGGGAGAATAATCGCGCAGATGATACGGATCGGGTCCATTTGTCTTCCACCTTTCAACCAACCACCATCTAACCAACTTGGCGATCTGGTGGCGGAGGTCGCGTCAGCCGGCCGGTTTTGCGCCGGCTGACTTGCACACGCCGCACTCCCCGCGGGGCCCGTCAGCCTTGCGGCTGCCGTGGCACATTGGTGCCGGTCATGTCGAAGGTGCGGGTGATTGTCTGCGTCAGCAGGGTGATCGTTTCCTGGGCGCGGACGAAGTTGCCCAGTCCGGGTACGTACCAGTAAATGCCGCTCGACACGCTCGCCAGCTCGGATCGGGTGATGACCACCTTCCAGGCGTCAAATCTTCCCGCCTGCGTCGCGATCTGCTCCTGCCCCGTGATCGAGACGGAAAGATCCTGCACCTGCCCGTTTCGGAACCGGACCAGCTGCGTCCCGTTGAAACCGGGGGCGAAGCGTCCGGGCAGGAAGATGATGGGGATGTCCGTGTCGCGGACGGCGCCGTTCAGCACGCCGCGGACCGTTTCTCCGAGCACGGAAAGGTCGCGCGTGGCCGCGTCCTGCAGGAAAATCGTTTCCTCCCGGAAGGCGGCGCCGGCTCCGCCGCTCTGGGCAGAATACTCGGTCACTTCGGCCAGCCTGGAGATGTCCTGGCCGATCGCCGTGTGCAGCGGATCCAGAACGATCCGGGTAACCGCCGTGCCGAGTAAGCCGCTCGTCTGCCCGGTCACGTTGTCGACCCGCGTCTCGGCGAACTGGTAGGTCCAGGTGTCGCCGATCTGGCGCAGACGCAGCAGGGGGACGGGGGCCGGCTCGGCGGGGGCGGGCACCCCGTTATCGCCGCCGCAGCCCGCAAGAGCCAGCAGCCCCAGGGCCGCCAGGACGCAAAGAAACCTGTGCATGTCTTCTCCTCTACTCCACACATCCGCTACCAAATCCGAGACACGCATCGTGCTGGCCGACACCTTGCTGGGCGCGAGCGGATGTGCTGGAAGTCTTCGATGTCCACTTCGTGGCCCACGCGGAGTGGGGCGTCGTTTTCGGGGATGGAAGGCGGGGGCGCGGGTTCGTGACCCTGCAATGGTGGATACCCAGCGGCAATCAGGTGGCCTGTCCCCGGTTCGGGGCCGCAACCCGAAGGGAAAGGCTCCCCGTGTTGGACTCGAACCAACAACCCCTCAGTTAACAGCCGAGTGCTCTGCCAATTGAGCTAACGGGGAACGATCCCTCGGATTTTATCACAGGCCCAGGCGGCCGTCAAGAGTAAAGAATCCGGCCCGGTCTGCCAATAGTTTCGTCAGGGAGGCGCGGCATCCTTGACGCCGCTCGCCCAGAAAAGAAACCTCCCAAGGAAACGCCATGTTCGTCATCATCGGTCTTGTCATCCTGTTCGCCTCCCTATTCATCGGGTACACCATGGCCGGGGGAAGATCGCGGTCCTGATCCAGGTCTCGGAGTTCATCGTCATCGGCGGGGCCGCGCTCGGGGCGACGCTGATCGGCAACCCGCCCGGTGTCGTCATGGGCACCCTCAAGGCCGTGATGGGGACGCTGAAAGGCAACCCGTACAACAAGAAGGCCTACGAAAGGCGCTCACCATGTTCTTCAACTTCTTCCAGCTGGCCCGGCGCGAAGGGCTGATGGCGCTCGAGACGCACGTGGAGAACCCGGCGAACTCCGACTTTTTCAAAGACGCCTTTTTCCACGCCAACCACCACGCGCTCACCTTTCTGGCCGACACGATGAAGGTGGTGCTGACCGGGGCCGTGGAGCCGCACGACCTGGCCGAGGTGCTGGAGGTGGACCTGGAAACGCACCACGAGGCCGCCCTGGTCATACCGGGCGTTTTGACCAGGGTCGGTGACGCCATGCCGGGCTTCGGCATCGTGGCCGCGGTCCTCGGGGTGGTGATCACGATGGGCGCGATCGGCGGCTCGCCGGCCGAGATCGGGCATCACGTCGCTGCGGCCCCTCGTGGGAACGTTCCTGGGATCCTGCTGGCCTACGGCATCTTCGCGCCGCTGGCTACGGCCGTGGAGGGGCAGATACATGCCGAACACCAGTACATGGCCTGCATCAAGGCCGCCATCCTCGCCTTCGCCCGCGGCGATTCGCCGCTCACCTGCGCCGAGTTCGCCCGCCGCAGCATCGACCCGGCGAACCGGCCCACGTTCGGCCAGGCTCGAAACCATGACCAGCGCGCGGAAGTAGGGCAAAGCCATGGCCGATCAACCTGTTATCAAGATCGTTCGCAAGAAGGCCGGGCATGGGGAGCACCACGGCGGCTCCTGGAAAGTGGCCTACGCCGACTTCGTCACCGCCATGATGGCCTTCTTCCTGGTGATGTGGATCCTGGGCCTGGACCAGCCCAGCAAAAGATGGTCGAGGCCTACTTCAACGATCACCCAGTTCATGCAGGAATACCGGAAAGATCCGGCAGGGTTCGTGAAGACCTACCGCGGGGGAACCAACCCCATGGGCAAGGGCACCCAGGCAGAAGAGAAGAAGCCGGACCTGACCGAGATGATCACGGCGGCGTCACGGAAGCGGCTCGAGGAGACGCAGCGTTCTATCGAGCGGGCCATCAACGCCAACCCGGACTTCCGCGACCTCAAAAAGTTCGTCCAGATCAGCGTCACGGGCGAGGGTTTAAAGATCGAACTGACGGAGGGCCAGGACTCAGTCTTCTTCCAGTCCGGCAGCGCCGCGGTGGAGCCGAGGGCGGCGCGCCTGCTCGCCCTGGTCGCGCACAAGCTCGGCGCGCTCCCCAATCCTGTCGCCATCGAGGGCCACACCGACGTCGTGCCGTGCCGGGGCGGACGAACTATACCAACTACAAGGCTCTCCTCCGACCGCGCGAACGCTGCCCGCCGCGTCATGGAGGTCTCGGGCCTCGCCGAGGGCCCAGGTGACCGAGGTGCGCGGCTGCGCCGACAAAAAGCTGCGTGACCGCGCGCACCCCACGCACTTCTCCAACCGCCGCGTCAGCATCCTGGTGCCGTACGGCAAGGCGTGTCGCCCTTCGTATATCCTCGTGTCTGTTCCCGGCTGCTTCCGAGCCGCTCGCCTAACAGATAAGCGGGAAGAGATGCGCCAGATGGGACACGACCGCCTTGAGCCAGTGTCCCCGCCGGGCCGGTGCGGACCTCGCTCGCGCAGCACATTTGCCTACCTCGATGAGCAGATGGTCATGTAGAGAAAGGCCCCCTCGGCCCCCGATCACCCGCATGCGGGTGATCGAGGGCGAGGCCTATCGTACAGCCTTTAAGCGGCGCGCTTGAGCGCCCCAGGCTCTCGTACACCTCGGCGGTGCGCCGCGCGACGTCCTGGTCGTCGAACTCCAGCACCATCTTTTCGCGGCCGAAGCTGCCCATCCGCCCGCGCAGGGCGAGGTCCTCGGGAGACGCTCGACGGCGTCGGCCTGGCGCCAGGGCGTCCTTCGCCGGCACCAGCAGGCCGTTGATCCCGTGCATGACGGCCTCGCGGCAGCCGGGGACGTCGGTCGCGACCAGGGGCTTGCCCATGGCCGCGGCCTCGAGCAAGACGCGCAGCACGCCCTCGCGCCGTGCGTGGGCAGGGTGACGACCGTGGCCGGGGCGATGATGTCGTCGACGGCGTCCACGTGCCCCAGCAGGTCGACAGCCCCTTCCCGTCGCCACCCCTCCAGGTCGGCCTCCTTTACCGTGGACGGGTTGCCCGGGTCCGGATTGCCGGCGATCTGGAACGTGGCCTGGACCCCCCGGGTCTTCAAGATCCGGGCGGCTTCGACGAACTCATGCACCCCCTTGTCCCGGTTCAGGCGCGCCGCGAAGAGCACGATCGGGGCCGGCTGCCCGTCCGGACTGCCCGGACGCGGCGCGAAGCGCTGCAGGTTGACGCCGGACCCGCGGATCAGCACGGTGCGGTCGGGCACGACGAGCCGGGAATCGGCGAACGTCTGCAGGTCGTCCGGGTTCTGGAAGACCACGCGCACGCGCCGCGCGGTCAGGATATTGCGGTAAAGCCACTTCACGGCGGGGCGCAGCACGCGGGCCTTCCAGCCCGTCCCCATAAAGACGTGCCCCAGCCCGGTCAGCGCGTTGACGACGGCGCGCACCCCCGCGAGCTTGGCGGCGATGGTGCCGTACAGCACGCACTTGATTGTGAAGTGATGGACGGCGTCCGGGCGCTCCCGGCGGAAGATGCGGGCCAGCCGGCCGACCACCATCAGCTCGCGCAGCGGGTTGACGCTGCGCCGGTCCAGATCCAGCTCGACCCAGCGGAAACCCTCCGCCTGCAGCCGCGCCACGTACGGGTCCTCGGGCGACACCATCACCACGTCAACCCCCCGGTCGCGCAGGAACCGGGCCAGGGGGAGGCGGAAGTTATACAGATACCATCCGGTGTTGGCGACCAGCAGAATCTTCGGCATCTTGTTCTCCATTTCGGGGAAGATAGAATACGGCGTTGGATTCGCGCCCCCGCGGCGCGTTCGCCTCCCCGCATCTTGACGAGTCTGGTATCTATTTTTGGCAGGCGGGGGCCGTTTATGAAGGAGGAAGACGCTTTGAAAGAGCAGCAGGATTTAACGGAGGCCGTGACCGGCACGGAGCGCATCTACGATGGCCGCGTGGTCAGCCTGCGCGTCGACACCGTGCGGCTGCCGGACGGCAAGGAGGGCCGGCGCGAGGTGGTCGAGCACGGCGGGGCGGTCGCCGTCGTCCCGATGCGGGACCGCGAGACCGTGCTGCTGGTGCGCCAGTGGCGGCTCCCGGCGGGCAAGGCGCTTCTGGAGATCCCGGCCGGCGGCAGGGAGCCGGACGAATCGCCGGAGGACTGCGCGTCGCGCGAGCTGGCCGAGGAGATCGGTCTCGTCCCGGGCCGGCTCGTGCCCCTCTTCGCCTGCTACCTCGCGCCGGGCTACTCGTCGGAGAAGATCCACGGCTTTCTCGCCCTGGACCTGCGCGAGGCCCCCGAGGACCCCGACGAGGACGAGTTCGTCGAGCTGGTCCCCATGCGCCTCGACGACGCCCTCGCGGCCATCGGGTCGGGCGAGATCGAGGACGCCAAGACCATCGCCGGGCTGACGCTCGCCGCACGCCTGCTGCCGGAGCACACCGCATGAAGCGCCTGCCTGCCCCACGCGGGGACAAAGGCCAGGTCATCGCCTCAGGGCTTCCACCACCTGCCGGAGCGTCTGGTCGTCGCCCACGTTCCCCGGGAAGATGATATACGGCAGCCCGGGGAAGCGGCTTTCGGGGCCCAGCTTCCAGACCGGAACGCCGGGCGCGACCTGGCCCATCACCATCGCCCGCTTCACGGCGAGCCCTTTTACGCCGACGTCACTGGAGGTGATGCCGCCTTTGGCAACCAGGAAACCGGGGGCAGTGTGGAGGCGCCGGGCGACGCGCACCAATCCATCGGAAACGCGCACGGAGAACGCCAGATCCTGGTCCCGCGTTGCCGCCTGCTCGCTGGGCCGATGATACTGCCGTGACGTGTGGACGCACACATCGCTTCCGTCTGCCAGGGCCTCTTCCACCGCCCTCGCCACCCGGTCGACCTCCGCCGCCAGCCGCTCTTCCGTTTGTGCTTCCTGGACCTGCCACTCAACGAAGACCAGACGATCAAGCCCGCGCAGGGCCTCCAGCTGACGGGTCGTTTTCTGGACATACGACCCTGCCAGCACCAGGCCGGGCGGACAGGCGCCTTCCCCGGCAGAAAGGGTCTCTCTGCTTAAAAGCCCCTTCGGGCGGACGCCCCCGATGACGCGGACAAAGGAGGCGGCGCTGCGGAAAAGAAACCGCTTCCCCTGCGCTAACGCTTCCGCCAGGCCGATCACGAAGACTTTCAGATCGGTCTCGTCAACGGCGTTGACGATCACCTTGTCGAAGTTCTCGACCCCCCGCAACCGCCCCGCTATGGCGGGTATGTCCCTGCGGCGGAGCGTGTCCAGCCCGATACTGACGACCCGCGAGGCGGCGTACTCCCCGCCGGTCTTCTCCGCGATCCATTCCTTCAGGTTCGACGCCGCGTAGCCAAAGGTGGTGTCTCGGGCGAACTCCGTCTGACCCGCGGGGACGAGCGTGTCGCCTTCCCTCACATAATGCACGTCGCCGGCCGTGACCCTTCCGCCTTCCCGGAAGAAGGGGATGAGAATCTCGCCGTCCGCTTTGCCGTCGGGCAGCGCTTCGCGCAGGAGCCTGGTCTCCAAAGGGTAGTGGCCGCGGAGCGTGGAATCGCCGCGCGAGATGAGCAGAAACCGCACGCCCTCCTCCGCCGCGACCCGCTTCAGATCCCGGGCGAGCCGGGAATGCAGCGCCTGCGTCTGTGCCGTGGTCAAGGCGCGCGAGTTCGTGAGGATATACACGACCTGCGACGGGTCCTTGAACACCTGCCGGAGCGTGTCCGCATCCCACGCGGTATAGACCGGGATCGAATGGACTGTTTGCGTCCCGGTGGGATCGTCATCCAGCACGATGATCTTGCCCGGAAGCTCCCGGAGGGCTTCCCGCCACGCCGCGTCGATCTCCTCCTCGGAAACGGCGGGAGGCAGGTGGCGGATACATTCGTCCCAGCGGAGGCACGTCTCGTTCATGTCTGTTCGCTTTACGCGCCCGGCGGCGACGGCGGGCCGACCCGGGGTAAGTCTTCCGTCACGGTCGCTCCTCCGGATAGCGCCCCGTTGGCGCGCAGCGAGAAGGAAAGGCACCGGCTACCCGACCAGTCGCGGGCCGCCCCTTCGAAACGCAGCGTCACCCCGTGGTGAACCTGATTAGTTAACCTTCATAATAAGGTGGCTCTACCACATATTGTGTTCGCAGGCCCCGATCAGAGCCGTCCGACTCAACATGCAGCCGGTTTTCTAATTGTGAAGGTTAACTATTCGCCTCGGCGCGTATGGTCAGAACATTTTCTGCCTGCGTAACGGTCCCCTCGGGCACGGCGGCCGGCGTAAACTCCAGGCGCCTGGCGATCACAGTGGGTCTCAGGGGACGTAAGGGTCTTGAGCCTGGTCGTCCTGGAGCGTCCACTGGTGCGGCAGTGTGGTGCCCCATTTGAGACTCTTGACGTGGCCGTCGATGTACAGCACGTTGATGCGCTCCTGGTGGGTGCCGCGGCTCTGGGCGTTAAAGGCGCCGGTCCCTTTCCCGACCGCGTGGCTCGGGCCCGCCCCGGAGCGCGCCGCCGGATAGTCCAGATGGTTGTCCGACCAGGAGTCGGCCGCGGACCCGTCGGTGATGTAGATCGTGCCGGCCGGATCCTGAGCCTGGGCCAGGCTCGATCCCGGCTTGGCCCCGAAATGCCCGGCGGGGTTGTTGTCGCGCCACGCCGTCCTTATCCACGCGGTCTCGCCGTTATTCTGCACGCCCAACACGGAGTTCAGCGTGTACGACACGAGCCAGGTCGGCGGGTTGGTGCGGGTGTCCACGTCGACGTTGTCCAGCGCCGAGAACCAGTTCGGCACATTGAGGGTGCGCTTGTAGCTGGGGCACAGCGTGATGCCGCGGTTCTTGGTGTAGGGCTGGATCATCGTCTGCCAGTACACGTTCCTTCCGGGGGAGGGCCGCCCCGAAGGAAGCCCGTAGGGCAGGAACTGTTCGTCGTAGTCCTGCGCGTACATCATCGCCGCGGTGCCGATCTGGCGCAGGTTGGATGCGCAGCTCGTCTGCCGGGCCTTCTCCCGTGCCTGGGCGAAGACGGGAAAGAGGATCGCGGCGAGGATCGCTATTATCGCTATCACGACGAGAAGCTCGATCAGCGTGAAAGCCGCGGATTGGCGAGGATGATGCGTGTGTTGCATGTTTCTCCTTCGTTGGTGGAAGACGCCTGTTTGTTGGCGAAGGCCGCTATCCGGACTCCAGAACAGGCTCAGGGCGTGGCTTCGCGCCAGGCGTGCTGGGGCTGCCAGCCCAGCACCTCCTTGGCGTGCGTGCAGTCGAGAAACGAGCGGTGCGGGTTCGCTGCATGAGGTAGTCGGCGCGCGACACGGGGCCAGGGCGTGTCGGGGTAGTAGCGCTCCACCAGCTCGGCGGTCGCGTGGATACCGTCGTGTCATCGGCGGTCAGCAGGAACGTCGTGCGTCACGTCCCGCGCCTCCAGACCCAGCAGGGTGGCGCAGCACACGTCGCGCAGGTCGACATAGGCCCGGTATTCCGCCCGCATCAGTCCGCGTCCGGGTTGCCGCCGCCGGCGCGGTTGACCGGGGCCGACACGCACCGGGCGCAGGCGAACCGTCACGATCCGTACCGGTCGGTAAATGAGCGGCACGCCTCCTCAACTGGGTGCTTCGAAAGCTGGTAGGCGGTCATCGTTGGCGCGGGTACGCATCGTCGATGGGCGGCCGCGAAGCGGGCGGTGCCCTGCCGACGCAGCCCAGCGCGTTGACGCTGGAAAAGTAGACCACGCTTGCCCGCCTCGACCGGGGCCAGCAACACGTTCCAGGTCCCCTGCACGTTGACCGAGGACACCTCGTCCTCCTGGCCGCGCCGGTCCGGGGGATCGCGCCAGGTCTTTCACCGCGTCCACGCCCCACGGCCTGCCGCACGGCGGCAGATCGCGCAGGTCGCCGAAAAGGTGCTCCCCGTGTCGCCCTCCGCCGCTCGATCGGTCGAAGGTCGGACCTGGTGGCCCGCCTCGCGCATCGCCACCTGCATGCGGCCGATCTTTCCCGCGCCGCCCGTTACCAGAATACGCAAAAGTCTCTCCTTACCCTTTTCGGCCCGTTGATGAGCCGCTTCCCCTGGGAGGCGAGCATCCCCAGGTCGGAAGTGCGGTCGTACTGACAGGCGCCACGTTACCGCCGCTTCGCAGCGTCTGCTTGACCCGGTTCTCGCGTATCAAGGTCGGGCTCTTTCCAGCAGTTGTCCGGCAAGCACCGCCACCGGCCCGCTGGTGCATGGGCGACGGGGGACGCCCTGAAGCAGCAGGTCGCCGGTCTCGACCATCCACCCGTGAAGACGCCGCAGCAGATCGTCGCGCACCCCCGCGTGCTCGCGGATGCGGCCAGGTTTCGCGTCTCGCCGAGGTCCGTTTCGAGATCGTACAGCTCGACCAGGTCGTGGCAGGACCGGCTCGGGTCGGCGGGGTGGCGCGTGACCGTACGGGGCGTTGCCACTGCTGGGACGGGTCCATGAAGCCCCGGTTGAAACAGAAGTAGACGAGGAACATACCGGTCCGTGCGGATGCAGCGCACCGGGTCGTAGTAGTCGTGGTAGGTCATCTCGCCGAAGATCTCGGCGCGCGGCGCGTACGGCTCGCCCCGCAGCAGGGGCGCGAACAGGCGGCCCTGCACGTTCGGGGGAGTCGGCAGGCCGGCCAGGTCGAGGAGGGTGAGCGAGCAGTCGACGTTGGGGATCATCTCCGCGAAAACGCGCCCGGTCGCCCAGCCGACGGACAGCCAGCGCAGCGGCCAGGCACGTCTCCGGGCCGGGGTCGTAAACGGAGCACTTCGCGCGCGGGAAGGGACGCCGTGATCGGTCGTGAAAACGACCAGGGTGTCGTCCCGCAGACCCTGCTCGTCCAGGGCGGCCAGGATCCGCCTTGACCGCGCCGTCGACCTTGCGGATCGCGCCCTGGTACGCGGCGAACTCCGCCCGCGCGCGCCTCGTCGTCGACCAGATACCCCGGGACCGTGACCCACGCCTTGCTCGTGTCGGGCGGCAGGTCGCCAGACTCGCCGGGCGTGCCCGGCGCCAGTCGCGGCTCAAGCCGACCTGCAGGTAGAACGGCTGCTCCCGCCCGCGCACCCGCTGGAGGAACCGGGCGGCCTGCGCGGCCACGCGGTCGCCGCCGGTCAGGCTCGTCTCTTCGAGGGCGTCGCGGGGCAGGATCTCGTCGAACCCCATCTGTTCGGGGCGGCGCGTCTCGTGCTGGAGGCCGGCCAGGCCGGTACCAGCCGGCCTCGCGCGGATACCGGCCAGGGTGGCGCTCGCCGGGGTGCAGGTCCCAGGCGAAATGGGCGTGGGTAAGCCCCAGCACGCCGTTGCTGTGCGGGTAGCGGCCGGTGAAAAGGGCCGCGCGCGACGGGGAGCACTGCGGCGCCACGCAGAAGCTGCGGGCGAAGCGCACGCCGTCCACGGCCAGCCCGTCGATGTGCGGCGAGTGCACCGTGGGGACGCCGTAGCACCCCAGGTGCCGGCCCAGGTCGTGGCAGATCATCAGCACGATATTGGGTTTTTTCACGAGGAGCCTCCGGTACTTGCGGGTTCCCGCACGGGGGCGTTCACGGGCCAGCTCGGTTCCTTCCCGGAAAGCACCTCGTCGACCCCGATGGCGGCGTGCAAAGCCATCCGCGTCAGCGCCTCCCGGGTCAGGGCCGCGCTGTGGGGCGTCAGGATCACGCTGTCCAGGCCGAGCAGCGGGTTGTCGGCGGCCGGCGGCTCCTGCTCGAAGACGTCCAGCCCCGCCCCGGCGATTCTATTGTTTTGTAACGCCCGTATCAATGCGGCCTCGTCGACCACCTCGCCGCGCGACGCGTTGATCAGGTAGGCCGCCGGCTTCATCAGGGCGAGCTCGCGCTCGCCCACGACCTTTCTGGTCTCGGGCGTGGCCGGCAGGTGCAGGCTGACGAAATCGGCGCGCCGGAACACCTCCTCCCGGTCGCCGGTCCGCTCCACCTCGGCGGTGACCCTCTCCGGGGCGACGTGGGGGTCGTAGCCGATGACTTTCATGTCGAGCCCGTGGGTCGCTTTCTTCGCGACCATCGAGCCGATCCGCCCCAGCCCGATCAGGCCCAGCGTCTTGCCTTCGAGGTCCATGCCCATCAGGGTGCTGCGGATCGCGAAGTTTCCGCTGCGGCACTCCCGGTCGCAGCGCACGAGGTTTCTCGCCAGCGCGATGATCAGCCCCAGCGTGTGCTCGGCGACCGTGGCGGCGTTGGACAGGGCGGCGTTGGTGACATGGATCCCCCGCTCGGTGGCCGCCGCCACGTCGATGTTGTCCACCCCGATGCCGTGCTTGGCGATCACCCGCAGCTTTTTCGCCGCCCGGAGCACGTCGGCGGTCAGGACGGCGGTCCGGACGAGCACGGCGTCGCAGTCCGCCACCTCTCTTTGCAGGACGTCCGGCGCTACCCCGGACCCCATCCGGAGCTCGTACCCGCGCTCCCGCAGGTATCGCTTCCCCTCCTCCGCCACATCCTGCGGGATCAAGACCTTGTAGCCCACGTCACGCTCTCCCCTATCGCCTCAGAGGCCGGGATCGTCCAGCGAGACGACCTCGTTGTTGTCGCGGCTCCGGATGGCGGCGTGGCTGAGCAGACTGGCGCGCAACCCGTCCACGGCCCCCGCGTTCTCGGGCGTTTCGCCGGTAAGCACGCATCGCGCGAAATGATCCATGGCGGGGAGCCACCCCTTGTCCACCATGTAGTTCCAGTGCGGGCTCGTTTCCCCCAGATAGCGCCGCATCTCTTCCCTGTCCGGCGCCGCTTCGCCGGCAGGGGGATTCTCCGCATCGTTTCGCAGCGTCCAGCCCATGCGCCGCAGCGCGTACAGCGCCGCCGCGCCCTCCGCCTCCAGCAGGTACTTGTGCGTGAACTCGCGGTCCGGGTGCGTGTGGCCGGCGAAGCGCACGACCGGTTCGCGATGCGCCCAACCGAAGGTCCGGAGCTCGACGAAGTCCTCGACCGTGAGGGCACCCTTTTCGGCGACCACTTCCAGCCGCTCCTTGGGCAGGTCCATGGTCACGTAACCGCTGCTCATGATCGAGGCGACGCAGCCGGAACGGAACGTCACGATGCAGGCTTCGTCGTCCGGCCGGGACTGGGCGCAGTAAATGGACTTGGCCTCCGAGCCGGTGAGCCAGCGCAGGATGTCGAAGACGTGGCAGACCTCGTGGATCACGCGCACCCCGGGCGGGTAGTTCTTTCCCCAGCGCCAGTATTCGTCGCTGATCCGGTAGTGGATGTTCCAGGGACCGCCCTCCGCCGCGAGGATCTCCTTGGCCCTGCGGTAGGCGGGCGCGAAGCGCCGGTTGAAGCCGACGGCCACGAACCTGCCGGTCTCCCGCTGCGCCGCGGCGACCGCCGCGCACGCCTCGCTGGTCTCGGCGAGCGGCTTCTCGACATACACGTGCTTTCCGGCCCGCAGCGCCTCGATGGTCAGCCGCGCCTGGGCGTCTTCGCGCGTCGCGACGACCACGGCCTGTATCTCCCCGTCGGACAACGAGCGCCCGTAGTCCGTCGTCGCATGCGGCACGGCATACTTTTGTTGCATCCTGTGAAGCACATCTTCCCGCACGTCGCAGAGGGTCTTCAGATGCACGTGGGGGGCGCGCGTGAGGTTGGGCAGGTGCTGCGACTGCGCGATCCCGCCGGTCCCGATCAAACCGAAGACAGCCTTTTTCACCGCGTCCATTGGATGGCCCTATCTTTGCATCTCCCGCAACGAGATTAGGCGGGGAGCCGGTCCTTTCCTGCCGTGTTGTGAATCGCTGCCCGGCAGAAGCATCTCGCAGCGCCCTTACGTCCGCCTGGTCGAGCACGCGCCGGGGCGGTCCCATGCGATGTGGTGTGCCGGCGACGGCGAGGGCCGGCGCGCCGTCCGCTGCGGGCGGTTCGCCCCCGACCTGCCCCGGGCGGGAGGAGCGGCGTGAAAGATCGGCGTGACATGGCCGGCGGGTGGGAGATCCGCGCGAAATTACTGCGCCCAGCCCTACTACTCAGCTAACTTACTCACCTTACGCGGTCAGAGTATGGTAGTGGCGGCTGGACAAGCCGCCTTGAACTGCTGCAGTTGCTGGAAAGCACTGGCAAGCGCCGCCTGATAGAGCTTTCCCTTCCGGGCGAAATGGTTCCGGCGCGTCAAGCCCAGTACGCCTCCAGCTTGACAAAGGCCACCGGGCTGGCGAAGAAAGGGTTGCCCTGGGTGTGCGGCAGCTTGGTCGGCGACTTGGCAAGGGGCATTGCTCTTACGCGACTTGTGGTACTCTTCGACTTTGCACCGTTTCGGGTACATCGCTCGAAGAGAGGCAGCCGACAACGCCAGATCACTCGAAGCCAGATACAAGATGCTTTCGCTGCCGTCTCTCGTTGCTATGAAGACTTGACGCGATACCAGCACCGGGAAGGCACCCCTTCCAGAAAGAGCGTCAGCGGAACATCCGCATCAAAGCTGACGGAAGAGAGGCTTGTCCACTGCCGCGCCTCTTGGCCTCCCGCAGAAAGAGCCACGCGACGGTTGCTCTTGAGGGGCGGGATGCAATCTTTCTTGGTCTTACTCTTAATGAAAACCAGGTTCTCTGCCGAGAGAACCAGACATCGGCCAGAACGTAGCCAAAGGGGATCTGTTTGTGCACGGTCGCGGCGATCCCTGTCGCGCATAGACTCGTTCTTGGTTCGTGGGCTTTGCCCATTTGTCCTTGCCGGTTTTCTTGTCGGTGACCCGTTCGGTCTTCTTGATCAACTCGAAGGCAACGGGCAAGGAGGTGTCCTGGCTCAAGTACAGAGCCGACAGCAGGTTGATGCCTTTGACAGTGCGGTTCTGTGTGTGGTCAGAAGTGCCAGCAGATGAGTTCGCTCTGATCGGTGTAAGGCTTTTCTTCCACGGTGTCGTCAATGATAAGCACCGCGTCTTGGGACTGGACACGCCGCACAGGGGGTTTGACGATCTTGCCGAGGTCTTTGTCCGAGAGGCTCCTGCTGGGACAGGAAGCGCGTGACTTGATCGTGGCTGATGTCGGGCAACAGGCGGGCCAGTCCGTGGCGCGCCTTGCCCGAAGACGAGCAGATAATCGGTATAGAGATCAAGCAGGCGAGTGTTGTGTGTAGTCATCGGGCCAAGCCCATTATATCAAAGACAAACCGCGTAAGGTGAGTTACTTAGATTTGTTAGTTTTTGACTGGCCAAGATTCTCAAAATCGCGATTCGAAAAACGCAGAACAAAAGTGACAAAATCAGGTTAGCTAAGGACTACGTCACTCCAGGTCCCACATCGCGCTCGGGTCACCTACCCGGATGTCGTCCGCCAGGCCCAGCTGCTTGGCGCTGAATGCCTTGGCGTGACCATCCGCGAAGACCACCATCCCCTTGCCCTGGTGCCGGTTCACCACGCGTTCCGCACTGCCATGATACCAGGCGCCGTTGTTATTGCTGGGGGTGCGCCACAGTATGCGGCCTTCGTTCGTGACCTCTTTCCAGGTGTCCGGATCGGGGTCCGTTGAGTTGCTCACCTTGGCGGCGTCCGCGAACACCGCCGTTTCCGCGGGCTTGGCGATCTAAGCGAGCGCGGGGCTGCTCTTCGTCCAACTGCCCACCAGCCATCTGCCCACCTCGCTATGGTTCATGCCGATGCTGGCTTTCTGGCGGCTGGGGCAGGTGAAGAGGGCCCGGTTCTTGATGTAGGGCTGGATCAGATCCGGCCACCACGTCGCGGTCGTACTGCTCACGATCGCGTCAGGCGGGGCAGGCACTTGGATGCCCAGCGGGACGAGGACCTCGTCATAGTCCTGCGCGTACATGCTGAGACCCAGGCCCAGCTGCTTCATGTTCGACAGGCACGCCGCCTGCCGCGCATTTTCGCGTGCCTGGGCGAAGACGGGAAAAAGGATCGCGGCGAGGATCGCGATCATGGCGATCACGACGAGCAGCTCGATGAGCGTAAAGTCCATCCGGCTTCGGGAAGACATCTTTTCGCTTCTCCTTCGAAGGCGCGCGGAGTTTCCGCTGACGAATGCGACGCGGCGCCGACTTTGTCGACCTCGCTTCCCGCAGGGACGCGAGGTGACTTGGCGCCCGATATGGTAGTATATTATACACCCGCCCGAAGGAGATCTCGCACCCATGTGCGTCCAGTTTTTCCCCGCCGTCTGGCCTGGGGGCTGCTCGCGGCAGTGCTGACAAGCGCTTTCGCTGCAGGTGCGCCCGCGCAGGAGCCGCCCGCGCAGCGCAACCCGGGCGACGCCTCGGCGCGCATCGACCTTGAGGAGAGCCAGCGGCGCGGCTTCGCCATCGAGGTGCCGGCCACCGTGCCGATCAAAGAGACCAATTACCCGATCCCCGCCGGCGCCCTGTTCGTCGCCCCCGACGGCAAGGAAACCAGCGCGGGCAGCCTACTACTTCGCCGTCGCCGCCCGCCAAACCCTCGTCGTTCGTTGGGCCAAGGACGGCGGTGAGCCCAGAACGTACGCCACGCTGGCCGAGTTCGGTCAGGACGAGCCGGGTTACGAGCGGAACACGCTCGTCCTCAGCGGCCAGGGGAGCGGCCCCTTCTTCGTGGACGCCGAGAAGGGCGACTTCCGCCTGCGGCCCGTCAGCCCGGCCGCCGGACGCGGACGCGGCGCGGCGCTGCCGAGCGATATCGCGGCTGCGGTCGGCGTCCCGGCGGATATCAAACACCTGGGCGCGCTCGGACCGGCGGGCTCCGCCGCGAAGCGGAACTCTCGTAAGCAAGGGCATCAAGCGAGGGCATCTGGTTGCCGGCGCCGAATAACCTGCTGTGCAAAACGCGCCGCGAACCGGACCGACGTATGTGCGGCCGCGGTGCGTCGCATGCTCGCTTGAAAGAGGAACACAACAATGCCTCAGGCAACCCTCAGCCAGATACTCGATCAACTCAAAGCGCTTGACGCGGACGAGCTACGCCAACTGGGTCAGGCGGTACAGGAACAACTTTCACCACCAGAGGAGGTCCGCAAGCGCGAAGCGTTTCATCAAGCTTTGCTGGCCTCCGGCTTGGTCAAACAGATTAAGAAGCCACGTCTCACCGATACGGTCGAGCGGCGGCTGATCGAGGTACAAGGCAAACCGGTCTCCGAGACCATCCTCGAGGAGCGCCGCTGAATGGCGGACTACTACACCGACAGCAGCGCGATGGTCAAGCGCTATGTCAGAGAGACAGGCTCTGCTTGGATCAGTGGCCTCTTCGATCCGGCATCGAACAACGAGGTGTTCATTGTTTCCATCACCAGTGTGGAAATCGTTGCCGCCATCACGCGCCGGGCGCGCGGAGGGACGATTGCTGCCGCAGACGCGAAAGCGGCTTGCAATCTCTTCCGCGCCGATCTGCTGTCTGACTACCAGGTTGTCGAGGTCACGGAGGCGCTGCTCAATGACGCGATGACATTGGCCGAAAAATATGGCTTGCGCGGCTATGATGCGGTGCAGCTGGCGGCGGGATCTCAAGTGAACACCCTGTGTATCGGAAGCCGCCTGCCGCCCATAACGTTTGTGTCGGCGGATAACGATCTAAACGCGGCAGCCATGAGCGAAGGCTTGGCTGTCGACAATCCGAACGCCCACCCATGAAAACAATGATGGCATCCAAGCTCGACTTTGTCCATTTTCGTTGCGAGGGCTCCGATGGACGGCAGTCCTATCGCCAGACGTTTTTCCTGTCATGGGTACAACCCGACATCCAAAAAGTCCGGCGATAGGTAGTCTCGCTCCTTGAGATTTGCTGTCACGGCGTTGCTGGAAATGGACAAAGTCGAGCCAAGAAGAAAGTGATGATAAGTGGGGCTGCGCTCTAACCCTTATCAGCAGGCAATGGGCGACCTCTTTCCCGACCGATGATGGGAAAAACCGCCGAAAAAGTTGTAGGCACAAACCTGCCATGGGTGAAACGACAAAGCAACGGCTCGTCCTGATGTCGGTCGTCCAGTATCAGGACCGGCTGGACGACGGCTCGATGCCGATGGCCGACGTCATCGAGAAGGCGCGCGCGCTGGGCGTGGATGGCATCGAGCTGCGCCGCGACCACTGGCCGGCGTATCAGGAGGAGCTGCCCCGGGCGCGGGAGCGGCTGGAGGCGCTGGGCTGGCTTGCCACCTTCGCGACCTTCAGCACGCTGTTGGACGACACGGACGAGGGCCGGCGGCTTCTGCGCCACGACATCGAGACAGCCCGCGCGCTCGGCTCGCCGCAACTGCGCGTGTTCCCGGGGCCGGCCCCGGCCGAAGATTCCGGCCCCGGCTGGGACGCGGCTCGGGCGGCCATCGATCACGCCGCGTCGCTGGGCATCGTGATCGCCCTGGAGAACTACGGCGCCGCGCCAGGCGGCACGCCGGACGAGATCCGGCGCGTGCTGGAGGCCATCCCCTCCCCTGCCCTGGGGACC
>JAUJNC010000117.1 GCA_030446525.1 Armatimonadaceae bacterium | reverse complement strand
AGTAAGCACACGTGGAGCACAGAGCGCACAGTTTGTTCGTTTTAGCCGTCTTGATTGCCCTGGTATCGCGCGGGCACAGCCGGAGCGCTTCTCGACGGGCGAGCCGCGGCTGTTGCAGGGGCCAAACTCGGGCAGCGGCACGCTGCGGGCGTCGGCGGGCGGCCAGGGGATCCAGATCACGGTCGATCCCGCCACCGCTGCGGTGGAATGCCGGCGACGGTAACCGGACACCTCGCGGTCCAAAGGAGCGGAAAAGATACCCGTGTTTCATCGATCGCCAAAGTGGTTCGTCGTGGCACTCGTACTGGCGGTGTTCCTGAGCGGGGCCGCGCGGGGGCAGGAAAACGTGCGGCCCGACCAGGGGGTGCGGGAGCGCGCCCAAAGGCTGCTGCGGGCGCAGGCGACCGAAAGCCTGCCGGAAAAGATCGCGTGGGCGGAGCGGATCAAGCTGGGCGACCCGCACAAGTACATCCAGCCGATCATCGCTGCCAAGCTGCACTTCGACCCCAAGGATAACGAGGCGCTCCACGCCTACCGCTGGATCATGTCGGTAGACAGGGCTAAGATCACAAGCCCCGGCGACCGCGGCCTGTACCACTTTTCGGCCATCTACAAGGCGCGCCTGTTCTTCGGCTTCGAAAACGTCCTGCCGACGGACATCCGCGGGTGGTTTCATGAGAACGAGGGCGGGCACCTGTCGCTCTTCCGCGCGGGCGGGACGGAGAACCACGGCATGATGAGCCGCACCAGCGGCTACCTGTTCGCCGAGCGGTTCCAAAAAGGCGGCACGGGCGATCCGGAAAGGGATGACCGCGCCTACTTCCTCAACTTCCTGCGCGAGGAGTGCAAGAAGCTCTACACCATCGGCATGGGTGAGTGGGACTCCAGCACCTACGTCACCTTCACCGTGACAGGCTGGGCGAACGTTTATGATTTCGCCAAAGACCCGAAGATCCGTGAACTGGCCAAAGCCGCCCTCGACTGGTACAGCGTCGCCTATGGCATGACGTATTTCCACGGCTTCCACGCGGGGCCGGAGGCGCGCGGCTTCGCCAACGCCCCCGTCGACGCGAACTCCGATGTGCTCGCGTGGCTCTGGTTCGGCGGCGCGCCCCCGGGCTTCGAGCCGGACCTGTCCCCCGCAAACGGCGCGGTCCGCTACGCCATCGGGCCGGCGCTCTCCTCGTATCGCCCCGATCCGGTTGTCGGCCGCATCGCCCGCAAAGAGGTGGCGCTGCCGTTCGCCGTGCGGGCGTCGAAGCCGCAGTACTACGGCTACACCGAGGGCAACGTTTACCAGGAGTACGGATACTACACCGACCAGTTCGCGATGGGCACGCTCTACGACCCGACGCCGGGCAACCAGACCACGGGCGTGATCTGGCCGCAGACGACCCTGTTCAAGCTCGCCGTGCGCGCACCTGAGCGCAAAACCACCCTTGTCTTCGGCGCAGCGAACGGCTACCACCGCCACTTCCCCGTGGAGGGCCGCTCCCCGTACGATCAGTACCACCAGGAACGGGGTGCGATGATCAACGTCTGCCACGTGCCCGACCCCCGCGCCGACGAGCGGACCGCGCCGCGCTCGCTGCTGGCCGTGCCCGCCGTTCTCCCCGACCCGCTCAGGGAGGGCGGCTGGTACTTCTTTGCGGCGGGCGGCGCCTACGTCGCCGCACGTCCGCTGGGCACGAACACGCGCTGGGTGGACCTGGCGGATTGGTCGGGCCGCACGCAGGAAAAAGAAAAGGACGGCACGGTCAAGACCAGGGAGTACCCCGAGTACAAATGGCTCCAGACCGACGGCGCGCTTTGCGGCTGGGTTCTGGACACCGCCACCCGCGCGCAGTACGCGACGCTGGACGACTTCGCTCGCGCGGTCCGAACGAAAACGCAGCTCGACCTGTCGCGGTTCACATCCGGGCGCCTCGTCACCTATAAGAGCCTTTATGGCGACACGCTCGCCCTGCGCCACACGGGCGGCCCGGGGGTACCCGGCGGCAAGCCGGAGGCCTGGACGAACGGCAAGAGGCTGGTCTTCGCCGATTGGCCCGTCTACGACAGCCCGTATGTCCGCCAGCCGCTAAAGGCCGGCGTGCTGACGGTAAACGACGGACGCAGGCGGATGACCATCGATTTCACCGGCGACTGGCCCGTTTGGCGCTACGAGAACGTGCGATAAAACGACCGAGGACACAATCCGACAACTATGCTAACACCGGAACACGTCGAACAGTTCAAGCGAGACGGCTACCTCATCGAGCGCGGCGTCTTCTCCCCCGCCGAGCTTGACCACTTGCGCAGACTGGCCGCCGCCGTGCAGCAGAGGACGCGGGAGACGCTGCCGCCCGGCACGCGCTTCTGGTACGGCGACGCCGAGAACCGGGCGATCATCCCCGACGGTTCGAGGCCGCTGGCGACCTGGGGTGAACGAGATCACGCGGCCGAGCCTCTTCGAGCCCGATCTCGTCAACGTCTTCGCCCACGCGCGCGTCCGTCACGCGCTGCATGCGCTGCTCGGACCGGAGCCGCGCGCCTGGGGCATCAAGGTTTTGTGGACGCCCAAGGTCGTCGGCTACGACCTCCACTGGCACCGCGACCAGGTGGACCTGCCCCTTTATGACGGGATCCACCACAAGCCGGAGGCGCAGGACCACGTGCAGTTCAACGCCGCGCTCAACTTCGACGACTGCTTCCTCGTCGTTCCCGGCTCGCACCGCCGCCCGCTCACCGAGGGCGAGTGGCACGCCCTGCGCCACGACAAGACCGCCGATCTGCCCGGCCAGGTCGTCGCCGCGCTGGAGCCGGGTGACATCCTGTACATGGACGCCCACACCCTGCACCGGGGCCGCTCCGGGATCGAGGGCGAGCGGCTGACGCTGCACTACTCGGCCCAGGCGCAGTGGGTGCCGCTCAAGGAGTGGGGGACGCCCGAGGACTTCGCCTGGATCACGTCCGACGCTTTTTTACGCCGGATCGCCCCCGAGGCCCGCCCGCTGTACGAGCGCCTGCGGTGGGCCCAGCGCACCGAGGAAGCGATGGGCTTTGCCATCGCGGCCGCCGAGGCAAACGGCTGGCGCCGCCCCGACACGAAAGGATCGTCTTGATGTTTTGGGCCCTACACCCGGACGCGCGCCGCCGCGCCGTCCTGCTCATCGTTCTGGCGGCTCTGGCCGCCCCCACGGCCGCCCGAAAGCCGTTGCCGGGGGGCGCCAAGAACGCCCCCACCGACAACCCGATCGCCGCGGCTTACGGCGCGGACGCGTATCCCTGGACCAACAAAATACGGTGGGATAACGTCTTCGATATCCTGGACTACGGCGGCGCCCCGGACGGCGAGACGCCCAATGATGTCGCCTTCGCGGCCGCCCGCGACGCGGCCAGCAAGAGCGGCGGAGGCGTGGTCTATTTCCCCCCGGGAACGTACCGGTTTACCGACCACATCTACCTCAAGGACGGCGTCGTGCTGCGCGGCGAAAGCTCCCAAAACAGCGATGCCCGGAGCGACGATTACCAGCCGCCGCTTTCCCGGCTCCTTTTCCCGCGGTACGTCCCCTCCTTCGAGGGCGACGGGACGCCTGACGAGACCGCGTTCAAGAAGATCTTCGCGCGGTCGCCGCAGACGGACAGCAACCTCGGCCTGGTGAATCTGGACATCAACCGGGCCGGTATCAAGATCGGCGGCGACCCGAACACGTCACGTAATCGCAACCACGTCGTCTTCGGCACGCGCACCAACAACGCGGGCAGCCCGGATGACTCCATCCCGCGCCGCACGATCACCTTCTCGGACACCGGCGAGACCGTGCCCTTCCAGCACGGCTGGCAGCGCTGGCACAACCGTTTCGAGACCAACATCCGTGTCGGCGTGTTCGAGAACGCCCTGGTCGCTAATAACCGGATCAATGACAACCCGACCGACGACTTCGAGCAGATCGGCTACGTCATCCGTGATTCGACGAGCGGCACGCCCCGGTCGACCGACCGGCTCGTCGCCCTGGACCGGCCCGGCCAGGCCGTGTTCCGCCACACCGATCAGGCCGGCATGGTCATCAACGACGCGCCGCACCCGTGGTACGCCACGCCCGAGACGGCCCCCGGCCTGTTCCGTGAGGGCATCGTGGTGCGCGACAACCGGGTGTACCACACCATGCGCAACGGGATCAAGGCGAACGGCCGGGGGCTGGTGGTCCAGGACAACCTGGTCCTGGACGACCCGAACAAGACGGCGACCGTCTTCCCCACCGGCCAGCACAGGCCGACCGGCTCGGTCACCTACGAGAACCGGGGCATCCACGTCTCGGGCCGGGACATCCTGACCGAAAACAACTCCGTCCGCGTCTACACCCACCGGCTCCTGAACGCGAACGGTTCGGCGCAGGGCTACAACAGCAACGACGGCGAGGGGCTGCTGCAGGACAACACCGGCACGGTCGTCGACGGCTGGACCGTGCGCGGCAACGACGTGAACAGCTACATCGGCGTGTACCGGCCCCGGGACATCCATAACGTCACGATCACCGGCAACACCGTGACCAACCGCAGCGGGACCCCGACCGGCAACTCGATCTGGGTCTGGGCCGACGCCGAAGGCCGCGCCTACTCTCTGAACAACGTCCTTATCCGCAACAACTCCGTTCAAGGCGGCATCACCCTGATCGGCGGCGCCGGCGGCGAGGGCAACGCCGTACACAACAACGCGGGCAGCGGCGGCGCCGTCAGCGTCGCGCCGGGCCGCACATTCACCGGCACGTCGCTCGGTGAAAACACGGGCTTCGTGCCGGTCGCGCCGGGCGGTCTCACCCAGGACGACCTGAGCAGCACCTCGGTCACCCTCTCCTGGGGCGATGCGAGCGACCGGGGCGTGGACGAGACCGGCTACCAGATCCTGAGAAACAACGCGCCGTTGGCGGGCGCAACAACCGGCCCGGACGAAACGAGAATCACGCTCACCGGTTTGGCCCCCAACACCGAGTACCGGCTGAAGGTCCGGGCGTTCAACGCGAACGGCAACGGTGCGGCCTCCTCGGAGGTGCGTGTCCGGACACCGCGCTAAGCAAACCGGTAAAGCCTTCGGCCCGCGTGATCCGGTCCCCCCATTATTGGGGGCGGAGGGGGCCTTCCTGGAGGAGGGCGGCCGGATCGACCGTGCCCGAAAGCAGCAGCGCGCCCTGCCGGATCTCGGCCCTTTCCACCCGCACGGGGACGCGCAGGGTGGATAGGTCCACCACCGGGTTGAGTCGATCCGCCAGGTAGCGCAGCGCGGGCGCGGGGACCGGAACGACGGAAACGCGGGCGCCTGCCGGGATGAAGTCGAGCAGGCTGCCCCCGGGGCGCGGCCTCATCACCCCCTCCACCGCGATGGGCGCGCTGATGCCGCCGAAGATCTCCGGCCGGGCCGAGACCGTGGCGCCGGACCGGCCGAGCGCCACCTGCAGCCCGAAGATGTCGGGGCGACGCGAGCGGACGTAGCGGTTCAGGTTTTCCTCGCCCAGCGTCGCGGAGAAGGTGATACTCTCGATGCCGCTCAGGCGTTTGGCGTTCATGTCGACCGACACCCCCGTCAGGTCCAGGATCAGCGTGTCGAGCGTCAGCTCCCCGGCCATGCCGACCCCCTCCCCCTCGATGTGAACGCTGCGCATGCGCCCGCGCAGGAGCGCATCGGGCCTGCCGCGCACGCGCGTGGCGTATTTGTCGGCGGGCCCGACCAGGGTTGGCAGCAGGCCGTTGATCTGGCGCTCCGCCACCTGCTCCACGTTGCGCCCGCAGCCCGCGAGCAGAAGCGTCAGGGTGAGGAGGACCAGGGCGCGCATCGTCATCGTCAAACCCCCTGCACCGGGCTGCTCAAAGGGACCCGCAAAGCCATCTCGCCCCGCTTCGCCAGAGCCAGCGACAGCGCGAGGGCCATGACGATCGCCGCGAACAGGTAGGGCGCACGGGCGCCGAACGTGTAAAACAGCCAGCCGCCCAGGATCGGCCCCAGCGTGCGCGCCAGAGAATCGAACGACGAGGACGTGGAAAGCGTCAGCCCCTGGCCCAGTTCGGCCCGGTGCGAAACCAGGGCGGACAGGGCCGGGCGCGTCAGGGCCGAACCCAGGCTGATCGGGACGAGCGGGCCTGCCGCCAGCGCCCACAGCGCGCCGGGCAGGGGAAACAGGGCGAAGCCCACCACCATGAGTGCGATCCCGGCCAGTGCCACGGCCCCCTCGCCGAAGCGCCGGACGAGCCTGCCGATCAGCCCCCCCTGCACCAGGACGACGATGACCCCCATCAGGCCCAGCAGCCTGCCGGTCACGACCGGCTGGTTCTCGCCCGTGACCCCGAACGAAGGCACGCTCAGCAGGTAAAAGCCGAACGTCTGCTCCAGGGCCGTGAAGGAGAAGGTGACCAGAAACGTGAGCCCGAACAGAAACCCCGCCGGGCCCCGCACCACGCGCAGCAGCAGGCCCAGGGAATAGCCGCTGCCCAGCGCCTGAGCCTCTTCCCGGTCTCTGGCCGACAGCGATTCGGGCAGGAAGCGCCAGGTGAAGGCGAAGTTGACGAGCGCCATGCCCGCCGCCACGAACGCCGGCGTTCCCAGGCTGATGCGGCTCAGCTCGCCGCCGACGGCGGGCCCGACTCTAAAACCGAGCCCGAAACACGCCCCGAGCACGCCCAGCCCGCGCGCGCGGATCTCCGCGGTCGTGAAGTCGGCGACGTAGGCGAAAGCGACGCCGATGGACGCCGAGGAGAGCACACCCGCCAGCAGACGCGCGGCGAACAGCATCCAGAGGTGGTCTTCGGCCAGTCCGAAAAGGGTGAACGCCCCGGCCACCCCGAGCAGGGAAAGGAGCAGGACTGGCCTGCGGCCCGCGCGGTCGGAGTACCTGCCCCAGAACGGCGCGAACAGGAACTGCGTGAACGAGTACGACGCCGCCAGCAAGCCGCCGATGCTGGCCGCCTGCGCGTGGTCGGGGCCGACCGCCGTCTCGATATACTGCGGCAGGTTCGGTATGATCAGCCCGAAGCCGAGCAGGTCGATAAAGACCGTCACCGCGAGCAGCAGCAAAGGGCGGGTTACCACCCTTGTCTCCTCCTCTTGTTACCGTGCGAGCGACGCAACTCTTCTCCGTGTTCGCCTTTGTCACCGTACGCGGAACATCAGGCCGAACGGGACGTCCTGCTTGGCCGCGCTGCCCGCCGCGATCCCCACCGCCGCCCCGAAGAACACGTCGGAGGGCCAGTGCTGCTTCAGGCGTATGCGCGACAATCCTACTAACGCAGCCAGGGCGTAGACAAGTTCCCGGTCGCGCGGGCGCTCCTTCGCCAGAACCGTGGCGAGGGGAAAACGCCGCCATCGTGTGCCCGGACGGGAAGGACTGGTTCGCGTCGATGTGCCGCGCCACCTCTCCCGGCTCTCCGCCGGCGGAAGCCCCTCCTCCTGCGCGACCTTTCCTCCGGGCGGACGCCGTAGTCGGGGCCGCGCCCGTCCAGGGGCGCGACTTACGGGTCGCGTTCTTGAGGGCGGTCACCAGCAGCCCCCGCCACCAGCCCGTGAAGGCCCCGGCGCGCGATGATCCTGTCGGCTTTGCCTCCGGCCAGGGCCATCACGGCCAGTGCCGTCACTTGCACGCGCGCGTCGCCCAGATTGTTGATCGCTACCGCGGCCCTGTGCGTCGCGGGCGAATCGAGGCGCCGCGCCAGATCGTACAATGGCTCGTCGAGGGCGACCGTGGCCGCGCCGGCCGTCCAGAACAAAGCGTTCGGGTTGCCGTTACGGTCCAGCAGCGGGTTATCGGCGCGGGCCGGCAACGCCGAGCAGAGGACGATGAAAAGGAGCGCGGGGAGACGCAGGGACCGCAAGGGTCGGCGTGGGTGTGGCGGCATGGAACCTCTTCCAGATGTTGGTAGCCGCCCCATTGTAGCACGGGCGGCGGGCAGTGTCAAACCCACGCCCGCCGCCGGGCCACGCCGGAAACGTCGCCCGGCAGGCGTAACTCCGCCGCGGGGCCGGTGAAGGGTTCCGCGCGCGAGGGGGAGAATAGTAACGACGTGTCACCAGCGGCGGCACGAAGAAAGGACGAGATGATTCCCCGGCCCAACATCCTCTGGATTTCACTGGAAGACACGAGCCCGCGTTTCGGCTGCTACGGGGATACGATCGCGCGGACGCCGGCGATCGATCGACTCGCCGCCCAGGGCTGCCGCTTCCCCAACGCGTTCTCGACGGCGGGCGTCTGCGCGCCGAGCCGATCGGCCATCATCACGGGCATGTACCAGACGGCGATCGGGACGCACCACATGCGCACGACGCATCAGAACCGCGACACGCCCGAGATGCCGACGCCGTACTCGGCCGTTCCGCCCCACTACGTCAAGACCTTTACCGAGTACCTGCGGGCGGCAGGCTACTTCTGCACCAACAACGAGAAGACGGACTACCAGTTCACGCCGCCGGCCACCGCGTGGGACGAATGCGGCAAGGAGGCCCACTGGCGCAACCGGCCCGACAAAGGCCAGCCCTTCTTCGCCGTCTTCAACCCGACCGTGACCCACGAAAGCGGGATGTGGCCGAAGGAAGGGGAGCGGCTCGTCACCGACCCCGAACGGGTGACGCTGCCGCCCTACCTGCCGGACACGCCCAGGGCGCGCGAGGCGCTGGCGCGGCACTACGACAACCTGGCCCGCGCGGACGAGCGGGTCGGGCAGATCCTCGCCGAGCTGGAAGAGGACGGGCTGGCCGGTCAAACGGTCGTTTTCCTGTGGAGCGATCACGGGGAAGGGCTGCCGCGCGGCAAGCGGTGGCCCTACGACGCGGGCATCCGTATCCCCCTCCTCGTGCGCTGGCCCGGGGGGCTGGAGCCGGGGAGCGTGCGCGAGGAGCTGGTGAGCCTGGTGGACCTGGCGCCGACGGTGCTGGGGCTGGCCGGCGTGGAGATCCCCCGCCACCTGCACGGCCGGCCGTTCGCCGGGGAGCTTGCGGGGGAGCCGAGGCAGTACGTCTACGCCGCCCGCGACCGGCATGACGAGGCCTACGACATGGTGCGCGCGGTCCGGGACGACCGGTACAAGTACCTCCGCAACTTCCGCCCCGAGCTGCCGTACCTGTTGTGGATCCCGTACCGCAACCGGCACCCCGTAATGCAGGAGATGTGGCGGCTGCACCTGGAAGACAAGCTGGCAGGGCCGCAAAAGCTCCTGTTGCAGGATCACCGGCCGGCCGAGGAGCTGTACGACACACAGGCCGACCCGTACGAGATCAACAACCTGGCCGGCGATCCGGCGCACCGCGCGGCGCTCCTCCGGATGCGAGGCGCGCTCGACGATTGGCGCCGCACGTACGGGGACATGGGCGAGATTGGGGAAGAGCAGATGCTGGAGCGGATGTGGCCCGGCCGTCGGCAGCCCAAGACGGCGGCACCGGTGTTCATCCCGATCACGCCGGAGGGGCCCGGCCTGGAGGCGGCCGACGAGGGCGGCGCCTTCGAGGGCCCGCTGCTGGTTCAGCTCCACTCGGCCACACAGGGCGCCTCGATCACCTACACGACCGGGCAGGGCGACGGCGTCCACTGGCGCCTGTACGCCGGTCCTCTGCGCCTCGGGCCCGGCGAGACGACGCTCCGGGCCAGGGCGATCCGCTACGGATACCAGGAGAGTGACGAGCGCGCGGCCCGTTTCACGGTCCAAGCGGCGGGAGGCGACGCGTAAACGTCATGGCGCAGACACCGCTGAACATCATCTATGTCGTCGCGCATGACCTCGGCCGCGAACTGGGCTGCTACGGCGCGGGCGTCGCGACGCCGAACCTGGATCGCTTCGCGGCCGGCGGCGTGCGGTTCGACCGCGCCTTTTGCGCCTCGCCTGCCTGCAGCCCCTCCCGCGGCAGCGTGATGACCGGGATGTACGCCCACACCAACCGCCAGATGGGGCTGGTCAACCCCCGCTGGACGCAGCCCCAGTCGACGCGCACCAACCTGGACCACCAGAATGACGCCGGCTACGAGACGGTGCACTCCGGCCTGCAGCACGAGCGCCATCGCAAGGAAGACAACCGCTACCGGCGGGAGATCGAGGCGAGCGTCTTCGCTGAGGACGCCATCGGCAGCGCGATCCGGTACCTGGAGGAGCGCGCCGCCGGGGCGGAGGACGCGCCGCCCTTTTACCTCAACATCGGCACCATCGAGACGCACGAGTCGCGCTGGAACAGCCGGGACCAGTCCGGCCGCGTGCGGGTCTACGACCCCGGCCCGCCGGAGGAGGCCTACGTGCCGCCGTTCCTGCCCGATGTCGGGCCGATCCGCCGTGAGATGGCGCACTTCCAGGCATGCATCCGCTACCTGGACCGCCAGATCGCGCGGCTCCTCGACGCCGTCGAGCGTCTGGGTTACCGGGAGAACACGCTGGTCGTCTTCACCACCGACCACGGCATCAGCGCCCATCGCGCCAAGGGCACGCTCTACGGCCACGGGCTGGAGATCGCGCTCCTGATGCGGGGGCCGGGCCTGCCCGCGGGGAAGCAGGTCAGCCACCTGATCTCCAACATCGACGTGTGCCCGACGCTGCTGGAAGCGGCGGGGGCGGCGCCCCCGGAGGGTCCCCGACCGCAGGTACAGGGCCGCTCGTTCTGGCCGCTGCTGATGGGCGGGCCGTATGAGCCGCACGAGGTGCTCTTCTTCGAGCGCAATTACCACGGCGGGGTTCCGACCGATCAGCCGGCGCCCGAGCCGCGCCTGAACCCCGGCTACGACCCGATGCGGGCCGTGCGCACCGACCGCTTTCACTACATCCGCAACCTGGGCGAGAACAAAAAGAGGCAGTGGCTGCCGGAAGAGGTTTCTTCCGTCAAGGAGACGTTCCAGACCTGGTATACCGAGCTATGGCCGCCCGCCACGCTGCCCCGGCCGCGCGAGGAGCTCTTCGACGTGCTGGCCGATCCGCACGAGACGCGCGATCTTGCCCAGGAGTCGGGGTTTGCCGATGTCAAAGCCGGGCTGAGCGCGCGGCTGGACCGGTGGATGGGGGAGACGAACGACCCGATCCTGCGCGGCCCAATCCCTGATCGCCTGAACACCTGGACCGTTTAATCCACTGATCTGTTTTACGCCGCAATGAGCACACAGGATACCAGCATCGCCGGGGGGTGGCTCGGCACCTACGAATATCGGGGCGCGCAGGCGTGGCAACCGCCGGTGCGCTTCGAGGCGACCTTCACGCTCCGGGGGAGCGGGGGCCGCTTCGCCGGGACCATCCTGGATGACTGCCCGCTGGGTGAGGCGGGCGTGAGCGGCGCGCAGCACGGTTTGTTCGTCCGCTTCACCAAGGTGTACCTTCGCCCCGATCCCGCCGGCGGCACGGCCCCCGTAGAATATGAAGGTACCCTTTCCGAGGACGGCCGCTTCCTCACCGGCGTTTGGCGGCTGAAGATCCCTCATCGCGGCCGGCGGGCCGAACGGCTGCACGGCGCCTGGGAGGCGCACCGGCTCTGGTCGGAGACCGCGGACGCCGAGGCACGACCGGAAAGCGCGAGCGCTATCTTAGAAGCGGTCGCCACTGCGCGCAATACACAGGAACGAATCGGGCAGAAATAGTGATACAATAGTAAGGATACCTGTTGAGTACGTCGAGGGAGACGCCGATAATAGAACCTCGGAGGAGAGGGAAAGAGCATGTGGTGGCTGGTAGGGCTGGTAAGCTATGCGGGGGGGGCGGCGGCCTTCTATGCCGTTCTGGTGGCCAAGGCGCAGCCGGAGCCGGGTGAGGCGGGCGAGATGCCGCGATTGTGCATCGGCGCCTGGCGCAAAGCGGCGTAGGCGAAACGAAGGCCGGGGCGATCGCCCCGGCCTTCCTCTTGTTTAGCGGCCGCCTACTTCGTTCAGGATCGCCAGCACGAACGCGGTGGCGAACCAGCCGATCCCGATCATGCGCGTGTAGCCCGACAGCATGTCGTCGTAGCCGGCTTTGCCGCGAAAGTTGGACGAGGGCGCGTTTTGGACCCCGCCCGTAAACCCTTCGCTTTTGGGCGTCTGCATGACCACTACGGCGATCAGGCCGACGGACAGCAGGACCAGCAGCCCGCTCAAGATCGAAACCACAATCGACACGGATATCTCCTC
This sequence comes from Armatimonadaceae bacterium, assembly GCA_030446525.1. The sequence continues at coordinate 1,901 of JAUJNC010000117.1, read as the reverse complement.
GCTACTTCGTGGCTGTCGTGGTCGCCTCTTCGGCGTCCACCTTCGCGGCGGGTGTAGGTACCGGCGGGGGCGTCTTGTTCGTGTCGTCGTCGCTGCCGTCCATCGACTTCTTGAACTCACGGATACCCTCGCCGAGCCCCCGGGCGAGTTGAGGGATCTTGGCGCCGCCGAAGATGAGCACCACCACTCCCGCGACGATCAATATCTCCTGCGTCCCGATATAGGCGAACGGCCCAGTCCACATGGCTACAACTCCTCTTGCTTTCTTGGTGGCCCCGGCGGCTCCACGGTCGTCACGGCTGCCGGCAGGTCGCCGTCCTGAACGGACCAGGGGCGGGTCCCGGGCAAGCTGTGCTGCTCCGTATCCGACGCGGCGCCGGGCGTGTCGTCGGTGTACGCGGCGGATTCGCCGTAGCCGTCCGGCGACCAGGTCGACGACTCCGTGTTGTACGCCGGCGGATCGTGGCGGCGATCATAGCGGTAATCGTCCAGGTCGAACGCGCGCTGCACGTCGTTGGACATCTTCCGCATCTCGCGCATGGCCATGGCGATCTGGCGCCCGATCTCCGGCAGCTTCGCCGGGCCGAAGACGAGCAGCGCGATGGCCAGGATGATCAAAACTTCGGTTGTGCCCAGAAATGCGAACAACACGGTAGCCGCCCCTTGGCTAATATTATACCATATCCCGTATCCTACCCCGGCCTGTGCTACCGTGGGTCGGCGATGGCGCCCATAAACAACACCGCGCCGGTCTGGTTGTCGCGGATCGCGCAGAAGAACGGGCGGTTCACGGCGACGCGGGGCTTCATGGATATGGTCACCACACCCCCGGTCGCCGCGGCGGCCTCCGTGCCCTCCTCGTTCACCTCCATCACCGCCTTGTGCTTGACCAGGCTCAGATAGTGGCCCGGCAGCCCCATGGGCGCGAAATCGGCGCCGGGGCCGAACGCCACCCCCATGCCCAGGCCGGTCAGCGGCTCGTTCAGCTCCGCCTCATACGCCACCGTGAAGCGCGGCAGGGCGACCTCGATCTCCGCCTCCCGGAACCGCGACATCCAGTCGTCCCACTTCTGCGCGCTCAGCCCGCCCAGGAACTTGCCCAGGCTCGACCCGGCATCGGGCAGGAAAACGTACATGCTGACCCGGCCCTTGCCGTAGGGCAAGCCGATCGCCTCGAAGTCCTGACCCCGCAGGTACTTGCAGACCCCGGTCCGCGACATCATCGGCAGCGTTTTCTTTTTCCCGTCCGGCAGCGTGAAGTCGCCGTCGCGGGTGAGCGCTTTGTCGAACGGCGCGGTCCACGTGCCCTTGAAGTAGACGGCGTTGGCGAGCACGGCCGTGGCGTTGTGCAGGTCGTCGCTCGTAAACAGCGTCTCGATTTTCTTGTCGGTCTTGCGGCTGACCCACCCGTTGATGGCCGCCAGCGCCGACGGGTCCTGGCTGCGCAGGGCCGACGCCTCGGCCTTGTAGTCGCTGGCCGCCCGCTCCAGGAAGTCCGGGTCGAAGCGCAGCCCCTGGTTCACCCAGAGCCCGTTGGCGATATCGACCCGGACTCCGGGGTCGCGGCCGGCCAGCGACTCCTGGAGGGCGGCGTTCCCCTTGTTCACCTGTTCGAGGCTCATCCCGGCCAGCTGCAGTGTCCCGCCGACGGCGTCCCGGGTCGCGCCGCCCACGCCGTTGTAGACCAGGGACAGGGCCAGCGAGATGCTCAGCGGCGAAAGGAACACGTTCCCGGCCGCCCCCTCGCCGGTCAGCTCGGTGAGCAGCTTGAAGCCGAAGGCGTTCTGTGCCGTCGCCGCCGTGCGGTCCGCCGCCTCCTCTGCCCGGGCCCCGCCTTGCGGGTCCGCCGGGGTCTGCTGCCGGCCGGCCGACCCCGGCGCGGGGTCCGCCAGATCCGGCCG
>JAUJNC010000116.1 GCA_030446525.1 Armatimonadaceae bacterium | reverse complement strand
TGGACCTCGTCTACTACGGCAACCAGCGCCATCTCGAGTACGACTTCGTGGTGGCGCCGGGGGCGGACCCCAAGCGCATCCAGCTCGCCTTCGCCGGGGCGCGCGGTGTCCGTCTCGCCCCAAACGGCGACCTGGCGCTGCGGGTGGGCGCCGGTCAGCTGCGCTGCAAGCGCCCGTTCGTGTACCAGCAGATCGGGGGCAGGCGGCGGGAGGTCGCCAGCCGTTTCGTGCTGCAGGGGGCGCACCGGGTGGGCTTCGCGCTGGGCCGCTACGACGCCACGAAGGAGCTGGTGATTGACCCGGTGCTTTCCTACTCCACCTTCCTGGGAGGGAGCGGCTACGACGACGGCGAAGGCATCGCGGTGGACGCTTCGGGCAGCGCCTATGTCAGCGGAGGGACCAGCTCGCTCCGCTTCCCCACCGCCAACGCGTTGGACGCCAGCCACAACGGCAACTCGGACGTGTTCGTGAGCAAGCTGATTGACAACCGTCCGCCGGTCGCCGGGAACGACGCCTACGGCACCAACGAGGACACAGCACTCAGCATCGCCGCGCCGGGCGTGCTGGGCAACGACACCGACGCCGACACAGACACACTGACGGCGGTGCGGGTGAGCGGCCCCTCCAACGGCACCCTGACCCTGAGCGCCAACGGCTCCTTCACCTACACGCCTTCTGCCAACTTCCACGGCACGGACAGCTTCACCTACAAGGCCAACGACGGGACGGCAGACAGCAACGTCGCCACCGTCACGATCACGGTGATCCCGGTCAACGATGCCCCCGACGCGGTGGACGACACGGCGGCCACCGAGCTGAACACGCCGGTCACCATCGCGGTGCTGGCCAACGACTCCGATCTCGACGGCGACTTGCTCAGCGTAACCGCGGTCACCCAGGGCGCCAACGGGTCGGTGACGATCAATTCGGACGGGACGCTGACCTACCGGCCCAACGCCAACTTCCGGCACGTGGACACCTTCACCTACACCATCAGCGACGGGCGCGGGGGCAGCGCCACCGGCAGAGTGAACGTGCAGATCCGCTAAGCAGCCGCTGTGACCGCAGCTCATGACCGGACACGGTGCCGGCAACGGCTGGCGCTTTCTCAGGCGCCAGCCGTGTCATCTCAAGAACCAAGCAAGAACCAAGCGGGACGATCCTTTCCAGGAGAGCACGCCCCCAAGCTCGGAATCTGTTGCCCGTGCGACTTCCGCCGCGCCAACGCCTTGGGGATAGCGGCGCCCACCGCAGAGGGGAGCGGCCTGCTGCCCGACAACCAACACCGCGACGAAGGCGCCCATCTCTGCCAGGGCACGGCGCTTGCGCCCCCTCCCCAGGAGGACCTCTGCGAGCCGCCGGATCCCTTTGCCGATAACGAGTGAAGGGATTTAGCGAGCATTGTTTCCGCGGCAAGCAAAAGCGAAGGCCCCGCAGAGACGCTGTCCTCTGCGGGGCCTTCCTCATCCAACCATCGACACACTCGATCGACTTGGTTCAGCCTTTCTCTTGCGAGCGTGTTTGCTCACCGACCCATTGGCGTATCCCGTCCTTTCTTGTGTCCCCCTCTTTTTACCCGGATACCGACGGGCTTAACCTTGCTCGAGAAAAACTTTCCCTCGTGCACAGCCTTACACAGGTTGTCCCATAAAACGGATGTTTCCGGTGACACTCTAAGTTGCGGGGCTGGCGAGCGACCGGCGTATACAAGCGCTCCTTATTGCTTTCAGCTTCGGCGCCTTTATCGAGGGGGCGGCCGGGTTCGGCACGCCGGTTGCTATTTCGGCGGCGATGCTGATTGGGCTGGGTTTCAAGCCGCTCCCCGCCGCAGGTCTGGCGCTCATCGGCAACACGGCACCGGTGGCCTACGGCGCTCTGGGTACGCCGATCATCGCTCTGTCCGCCGTGACCGGCTTCGACACTTTGACCCTCAGCGCTGCGGTCGGTCGTCAACTGCCGCTGTTTTCCGTCCTGGTGCCGTTCTGGCTGGTAGCCGTAATGGGAGGCCGCCGGGGGATGCTCGAAGTTTGGCCCGCCTGCCTTACCGCGGGCTTGAGCTTCGCGGTTGCCCAGTTCTTGGTGAGCAACTACCACGGTCCCTGGATAGTCGATATTGCGGGCTCGCTGTTTTCGATGCTTTCGCTCGTGGTGCTGTTGCGGTTCTGGCAGCCGGCCACTGTCTGGAACTTCCTTGAGGATCGTAACGGCGATAACACAGCGGCGGCGGCAGGCGTCACCGCGCCGGTCAAACCTACCCGCCGCCAGGCTCTTATCGCCTGGATGCCCTGGATACTGCTTTCTGTTTTCGTATTTCTCTGGGGATTGCCGCAGGTCAAGGAGTTTCTGAACAACCTTTCCGTGATCAAGTTCCCGGTGCCGTTCCTCGACAAGGCCGTGCTGCGCAACGTTCCTGTCGTTCCCGCACCGGAAGCCGAGCCGGCTGTGTTCCCCTTCAAGTGGCTTTCCGCCACCGGGACACGCCTGCTGCTGGCCGGGAGCACCGCAGGCTCACCCTCGGCGTACGTCCCTTCGTCCTGCTGCAAATCTTCCTGGGGACATCTGAAGCGTACCCGACTGTCACTGCTGACGGTTGCTGTTATGCTGGCGCTGGGATATACGACCAGATATGGGGATTGACGCCACAATGGGTTTGGCGTTCGCCACCACCGGCTTCTTCTTTCCGTTTTTCTCGCCGCTGCTGGCTGGCTGGGCGTGGCGCTTACCGGGAGCGACACGGCATCTAATGTCCTCTTTGGCAACTTGCAGCAGATCACGGCGCAGCAGATCGGCGTTTCGCCAATCCCAACGGCGGCGGCCAACAGTTCCGGCGGCGTTATGGGCAAGATGATCGACGCCCAGAGCATCGTGGTCGCGGGAGTCGCTACGGGGCAGCAGGGGGGCGAGGGCGAGATCCTGCGCTACGTGTTCTTCCACAGCATTGCACTGGCCGTTCTGGTAGCGCGTCGTCGTACTCCTTCAAGCCTATGTTTTCCCCGGCATGATTCCCTGAAGCGCATCGAAAAGAATGGGTTGCGTTTTACTTTCACATGTTGTTAATCGCGTTTAACCGGTTCGCGAACCGGTTAAACGCGCGGAAGACGATGACGACTTCACTAAGACGAAAACCAGCAACGATCCAGGATGTCGCCCGGGCTGCCGGTGTGACCAAGGCGACCGTCTCCTACACCTTTTCCGGCAAGCGGCAGGTGACGCCGGCGACACGTGCCTCCGTCCTCCGGGCAGCGGAAGCTCTTGGCTATGAGCCCAATTTCCTGGCACAGCGCCTGTCCAACGGCCCCCATTGCGGCAACACTATCGGGCTTTTTCTCCGGGCATCTGACCTACGAGGCGGCACGCCATCTTCTCGAACTCGACGTCGCCGCATCGGCTTCTACAATAACGGCGGACTGCCGGGCGGCTCTCGCCTGACGGGATTTCGGCGTGCCCTGGCGGAGTTTGGCGCACCGCTGCGGGAGGAATGGTTGTTCAGTGGTTATCACGAAGACGGCGGCGCCCGCACGGCACAGGCGTTCCTGAACCGAGCGCCCAACGGGCCTGTGCATGGTCAATGACTACGCAGCCACGGCCTTTATCGGCACGGCGCAGCGTGGAGGCATACGCGTTCCCGAGGATGTCAGCGTCGTCAGCCATGCCGACATGCCCATCGCACGCCACGGCGCGACGCCGCTGACGACGATGACGCATCCTGTAGAGATCATTGCGCGGCACGTGGTCGAACTGCTGGCGAGCCGACTGGAAAGCCGCCATGCCGATCCGCCCCGCGAGATCGTCGTACGGGCGAACGCGCAGGCAGAGCGCGCGCCAGGCTTCGTAACTCTTCTTTATCGTTTTCGGGCAAGGCACCGGCCAAGAAGGATCCAGATGTCAAGACAGACAAGACAGAGAAGTCGCGGGGCGTGGTCCGGTTTTACGCTGATCGAGCCTGCTCGTCGTGATCGCCATAATCGCCATCCTCGCTGCCATCCTTTTCCCGTTTTCGCTCAGGCGCGTGAGAAAGCGCGACAGACCGCCTGCCTTTCCAACGCCAAGCAGGTCAGCCTGGGGTTTATGCAGTATGTCCAAGACTACGATGAGATGTACCCGTCGTCCTACTTTGGTGTCGCCTTCATCGTCACGCAGCCCTATATGAAGAACAAGGACATCTGGCGCTGCCCTCCTACTCGGGGCATACAATCTCGCCGTCCCCTGGCTGCCGAGGGAAAGGATCATCACTGGCTGGGCGCACAACTCCGATGTCATCGGCGGGTTCAACAATACGGCGCCGAAGTCTTTGGTGCGCGTCGATGACCCAGCCGGAACGGTTCTGCTGGCGGAAAATGACAACCAGGAACCTCGCGAAAACGCCGGGGCCGGCGTGAATACCGCCCAACTCGGCTTCACCCCCTGCCGCGACGCACGCCAGGCGATGTTCCACACCCGCTGGAACCAGCAGCCGATGCACGCGAGCGGACGCCTCGGCGCGCACCACGCGGGCGGTCTGAACATAATCTATGTGGATGGGCACGCCAGGTGGAGCCGTACGCCGCCTGCGGACTGCCACGCCTGGGTGAGTTCAATGGCTGCCGGGGCGCGACTTATCACCAACCCATCCACGGTCGCCTGCAACGTCAATAACGTCGCCAATGACACCTGGTGCAACTCGAACTGAAAGAGAACGGCGCGTGAGGGGCTTTTGAGCTCCTCGCGCGCTCGTAACGCTATCAACACGACGGAGAAGCGATATGCAGGAAAGCAACGGCCAAGAACTGCCCAGGGACGATGGATACAAAGGGATCTGGTATATGAACCAGCCCTCGAAGGATCAGTACAAATACAAATATAGTGGCGGCTTCGCGACCTACCCCCAGCAGCACATTCCCGTTGCTGTCCACGCGCCGAAGGCGGAGAAAACGTTCTTCGTATACGGCGGGACGGTTCCGGGCAAGCAGGAACTCCTCCATATGGTCTCCTACTTCGACCATAAGACTGGACAGGTGCCCCGCCCCGCGATCCTCCTGAACAAGAAGACCGAAGACGCGCACGACAACCCCACCCTGTCGATCGACGACGCGGGCTACCTCTGGATATTCTCGAATGCTCACGGCACGGGGCGCCCGTCCTATATCCACAGGAGTGTGCGCCCCTACGCCATCGCCGCCTTCGAGCGCGTACAGGAAACTAATTTCTCTTATAGCCAGCCCTGGCACCTGCCGGGACGCGGGTTTCTGTTTCTCCACACCCGCTACCAGCTGGGGCGTGGCCTGCACTGGATGAGCAGCCCCGACGGCAGAAAGTGGAGTGATCCACACCCGCTGGCCAAGATCGCGCAGGGACATTATCAGGTAAGCTGGCCCCACGGCGGGAGCCGCCTGGCGACAGCGTTCGACTACCACCCGGCCAAGGGCGGGCTGAACGCCCGTACCAACCTGTACTTTCTCCACACCCTCGATGCGGGTAAGACCTGGCGCACCATTCAAGGCGAGGCAGTGAAAACCCCGCTGACCGAGGTGAGGAACCCGGCGCTGGTGCGTGATTATGAATCCGAGGGACTGCTGGTGTACCTGAAGGACCTGCAATTCGACGCCCAGGGCCATCCGATCATCCTGTACCTCACCAGCAAAGGGTATGCAGCGGGTCCTGCCAATAACCCGCGTACCTGGACCACGGCCCGCTGGACCGGCGGCGCGTGGGAGATACGCCCGGCGATGACGTCGGACCACAACTATGATCACGGCTCCCTGTATCTGGAGCCGGAGGGAACGTGGCGGGTTATCGCGCCCACCGAACCCGGTCCGCAGCCCTGGAGCACCGGCGGCGAAGTGGTGGTGTGGGAAAGCCGTGACCAGGGGCGCACCTGGCGGGACGTGCGGCACTTGACCCGCGGGAGCCGCCGCAACCACACGTACGTCCGTCGCCCGCTCAACGCTCACCCGGACTTCTGCGCGATCTGGGCCGATGGCAACGCGCTGGAGCCGTCGGAGTCGCATTTGTATTTCACCAACCGCGGCGGCGACCGTGTTTGGCGTCTGCCGCCCGTGATGAAGGAAGATTTCGCCCGCCCTGACGTCTTCGGGTAGTGCCAGGGCAATATCGATTTCGCGATCCGGCAGATCCGAGGCTTAAAATGAGAATCTTCCCGCTACTGGGCAAAGCAGTGGCCGCGACCCTGCTGCTCTCAACGACCACTCCGAGCAGGGCTCAGACGCCTTCCGCCATACCGATCCTGAGGAGAGGCTCTATGTTCGTGCCACGCATCTTCTGGTTGCTTTACTTCTGGCTCCTGTACTTCGCGCTCCTGTGTCTGGTGGGTTGCGCCGCCCAGGAGCCTCCCGCCCCGGCAAGTGTCCGGGGTGGGCACAAGGGCGCCAGGGCCGACGCCTACGAGAGTGCGCGCCGGCAGATGGTCGAGCGGCAGCTGCGCGCCCGCGGCATCAAGGACGCGTCCGTGCTGGACGCCCTGCGCCGGGTGCCGCGCCACCGCTTCGTCCCCGAGGCGCTCGCCCACCGCGCCTACCAAGACGGCCCGCTGCCCATCGGCCACGGGCAGACGATCTCCCAGCCCTACATAGTCGCCTACATGAGCGAAGCCGCCGGGGTCTCCAAGAAGAGCAAAGTGCTGGAGATCGGCACGGGTTCCGGCTACCAGGCCGCCGTCCTGGGCGAGCTGGCCCGCCAGGTTTACTCCATCGAGATCGGTCCCCAGCTGGCTGCGCGCGCCCGCCGGACGCTGGGCGATCTGGGTTATGGGAACGTGCACGTCAGGGCCGGCAATGGCTACCTGGGCTGGCCGGAGCACGCCCCCTTCGACGCCATCGTCGTCACCGCCGCGCCCGAGGAGGTGCCGCCGGCGCTGGTCGCGCAGCTGGCCGTGGGCGGCAAGCTGGTCGTCCCGGTCGGCGCGGCCGAGCAGGACATGCTGATCATCACGAAGACGAAGGGGGGCGTGCTCACGAAGAAGACGCTGCCGGTGCGTTTCGTCCCGATGACGGCAAAGCCGGCACCGAAGTAAGGCAGAAGGGAACAGGAGAGACGTTGCACGCCGGGCGCCACGCAGCGCCCGGCGTGGGAGCTATTGCGCGCCGGATGTTTAGGCCCGGGGCGGGGCGTAATGAATTCTCGAGAGGGCAGACAGACACGAAGACAGAAGCCCCCATGAGTTCTTGACTCACTTGGGCTGATCGAGCGGCTTGTCTGCCGCCTGCTCGATGGCCTGGATGCTCTTCTGAACCTGCTCCTTCAGCGGATCATCCTCGGTTTTCAGGAGGCTCACGCAGCAGGGGCAGGTCGGTCGCGCTTTGTTCCCAAAGCGCGCCAGGGCCAGAGCCGCGTTGAGGCGAACCCAGTTGTCCGTGTCCTTCAACAGAGCGGTGATCGCCCAAGGCTCCGCGCGTCATCGGGGTCGAGGTCGGCAAGTTCGCCAGCTCCCCAGCCACGCACCGTCTTATCTGTGCTCTGGAGCGCCTCACGGGTACGCTGTTTCAGCGCGGAATGCGACACCATCGTCACGCCCGGCGGTACTCTCATCTTCCTCAGGTCGATGTCGCCTCCGACGTAGATGCTCAGCACCGGGTGTGGCCTCCAGATCTTGTCGCCCTGTTCTAACGTGGTCAGGTGGCGGGCGATCCCGCCGACCAGGTGCAGGTTCCACCCGAAGGGTACCTGCTGGGTTCTGTCGAACGAGGGGTCACTCCCGGTCCGGGCCGCAGGACCACCTCGGACCGCCGACTTCACCTGCGCGAACTTGCGCAGCGTATCATTGAGGGCGGCGGTGTCACCTCGGTAGTAAAAGTGCTCATTGCCGTTGACCCAGCGGTGGTAGACTCGGCTGGCGTGGTTCACCACCGGCATGATGCCGGGCCAGTCTTTGTAGTTGGCGGCGTTAAGCGGCGTGTTGCCGACGTTCTTCCCTAATAATGCCCCTGCCGTGCGGCAGCAGACTGCCAGCATCAGCGTCACGAGGGCCGCCCGCATCCGAATGGCTTGCTTCATCGGGTACTACCTCCGGTGTATTAGACGAGCGCTGGGACACCAAAGTTACCGGGGCAGGCCTATCTTGTAACAGAAGGCGCCGGCGAACCGGGCAAGGAAGAAGGACAGCTCCCGGAGGCCTCAGCAGCAGAGGGTACTGTCGCGTTAACTTTTGCCAGGGCAAAAAACGACGAGAACGGGGCTGCATTCAGGTTCACGGGCACAGTACCCTCTCATGGCCCCCAGCGCCGGTCCACATCGCGCGCCAGTTGGCGAGGTTTTGCGCCGGTGTTCCCCTCCGTACAGACGACCTCTTCCGCATCCTACAGGTTCGGCACGACCCGGGTGCGCCGCCGACGGGTCGGCACTTCATGCGCGATGCGGATGTCACCACTCCAGTTCGAGGACTCCAGCGTTCTCGACCTGCCACGATGCCCCGCCGGTGCCGCGCCACATCTGCCAGAGCCATTCGCCGGTCTTGCGGACCGTGATGTTGAACGGTAAACGCGCCTCGCCGGTAACCCTCGGATCGATTCCGCCGATCGCTTCGAAGGGGATACGCCATTCGGCGGTCCACGGGCCCGGTTGGACGACACGGGCAGCGTACGCGACCCTCTCGGCCGCCTTGGCGACAGCCGCGGCGGGAGCGCCCGCTTCGGGGAGATCTCGAAGTGGCCGGACACGTACCCGCGCAGGACCAGCGTCGGCGGGAATTGGCCACCCCGATCGGGTTGGACAAGGGCGATCTCGACGGCGTCGTCGCGTCCCCACTGGTTCCCGGTCCGCAACGGCTTTCCCGCGCCGACGGGCATCTCCACCGCCACCAGCAGAGCCGTGCCGTCGTGGGCGACCCAGGCGCGGCTCGCGGGCGTCGTCTTGCCGCCGGCCGCGTTCTGCTCGATCACCATGGCCTTCGAGGCATCGCCCCATTCCGCTCCGGTGTTCCGTCCGTCGATCACGACGGCGGCGGACGCTCGATTCGCGCGAAATACGGTGGGCGGCGACGCGACCGTCCTCTTCCGGACCGCCGACTCCTCCACGACCCTCGGATCGACCTCGTGAGGGACGGGCCAGGTCGCGCGGGTGCCGTCGTTGATCAGGCCGATCTTCTCAAAGAATGCGCTGGAAACCGAGGGTCCAGGCGGGGGAATCGTCGCGAAGCTGGAAGTTGCGCGCCGCATCAACGAACCGGGGATCGACATCCACCAGGTTGTTCTCCACCTTCACGTAGGGGCGCGCCTCCTGGCGGATCCCGTCCCACCGGCCGCGCCAACTGAGGTTGCGGGCGATAACGGTGCCCTCGGGCGCCCGGGGCTCGTTCTTCATGATGGCGGCCACTCAGGATACCGCTCGCTGTAGGGCGGTTTGTCGAAGGCGATCCCGCTGAGTGTCCCTTTCTCCTCGAACTCCTTCAGCCAGCCGTCCGGGTGCTGCCGGTGCGAGGTCATGCCGCGCGTCGACGTGCACCGCCGGTTCGCAATCGACGAAGATGTTGTTCTCGACGCGATTGTCCCGGCCACCGCCGATAAACGCCGCCGCCGGCACCCGGTAGAAGACATTGCCGATGATGCTGGCCGAAGAGAAGCTGTCATCGAGGTAGATCCCCATGCGCCAGCCTTTGGGCACGTGATGGAGGAAGTTGTGCCGGAGCACATTGCCGCGCATCGTCCAGTTGCGGCCGGTGTAGATGACGCCCGCATCCCGCGTCTCCAGCAAAACGCTGTGGATCTCGTTGAACTCGATAACGTGGTCGTTGCCCGAGAAGCCCATGCCCATGTGCGGGGCGTTGTGGATCAGGTTATGCGCGGCCCGGTTGCCGACTCCCGTGAGTTCGATGCCGGGCCGGTAGACGCGCTCCCAGTAGGCGTACTGGCAGATATGGTTGTTGACGGCGGCGTGACCGGCGGCGGCCAGCGTATTCCGGTTGCCGCCGTTCAGACTGATACCTCCAGCGCCCACGAGGTAGATATCGCAGCCGGTGATGGTGTGCCGCTGCCCGCGCTGACGCGGCGCCCCAGCCGCCCAGGCTGCGGAAGGTGCAGCCGATGATCTGTTTGCAGGTTTTTCATCCGTTCTGCGCGACGCCCGCTGGACACCTGCTTGCAGACTTGCAGACTGTGATTCGGAACGATAGGGATCAATAGCAGGAGAGGCCTGGCTCGTGCTGGAAGAGAGTTCCAGTCTCACCTCGGGAGCCGTCACCCCCGTGCTCCGTTACCTGCCCGACCAACCCGGTCAAGTCCTGGCTGCCCTCAGGGGAGGGCGAGATCAGCCCTCGACATCGCCGCCGAAGACGTGCCGACTTGTTCGTGCACTACGCCATCGACAGCGGCCTCTCGCAAGGGCGGGCCAAGAGCTTCGGCCCAAGAGAGCGGCCCCAGATCGGCATGGGCATCCTCCCATGGCGATGTCGCGCGCGAAACCCTGGCAGGTCGCCCTCCGGGATCAGACGGCCCAGCGCCTACCCGGCCACACGCTCATCGACTGGTGCACCAGCAGGCAGGGCGACCCCCTGCTGATGAGGGCGCTGGCTTGGGGCCAGATCCGGGGGCATGACCTGGTCCTCACCTAGACCTGTCTGTCTCTTTGTGCCGAGGGGATTACCCAGGTGTACCAGCGTCGCGCCGAGATCTTTGAAGCCAACGACTTCTCTACCTGATGCTGGACCTGCCTGAAGACGTGCGTCAGAGTCTGCGTGCTTTGCTACAAACCCATCACGAGTGACCTTTCCGAATCACAGATCGTGAAACGCACCCCCGAGCAGGGAATCCACCTCGCCGCATGGAATGTGGGACCATGAACCGATGTGACCCGACAGGCCTCGTCGCCCTCGACCCGTGGCTCGCGCCATACACGGAAGCGCTGCGCCACCGCTGCGCGCACTATCAGTATGTCCGCTCGCGCATCGAGGGGGACGGCGGGCTGCTCGGGCCGATCAGCCAGGGCTACCACTACTTCAGGTTCACCCGGGGCGAGAGGACGGCAGGCCGGGCGTCTGGTACCGCGAGTGGGCACCGCGGCGCGCATTCGCTCCGGCTGATCGGCGACTTCAACGGCTGGGACCACGCCAGCCATCCCCTGGTGCGGGGCGAGTGGGGCGTGTGGGGCCTGTTCCTCCCGGACGACACGTACGCCGGCACCCTCGTGCACGGCAGCCGGGTCAAGGTCCACGTCGTCAGCGACGCAGGCGGCATGGACCGCATCGCCCTACGCCCGCCGCGTGGTCCAGGAGCCGGGCGAGGGCGACTTCGCGGCGCAGTTCTGGATGCCGCCGAACAAGTACAGGTTCCAGCATGCCGCGCCCGCGATCCCCGGCGAGGGGCTCCGCATCTACGAAGCGCACGTCGGCATGGCACAGGAGGAGGGCAAGGTCGGATCGTACGACGAGTTCACCGAGCGCATCCTGCCGCGTATCCAGGCGCTCGGCTACAATGCGGTCGTAGTGATGGCCGTGCAGGAGCACCCCTACTACGCCTCGTTCGGGTACCACGTCAGCAGCCTTTTCGCCCCTCGTCCCGCTTCGGCACGCCGGAGCAGGCCTGATGCGCCTGATCGACGCGGCGCACGGCAGGGCCTGCTCGTGCTGCTCGACATCGTGCACAGCCACGCCGTCAAGAACACCAACGAAGGCCTGCACCTCTTCGACGGGACCCAGCACCAGTACTTCCACGACGGCCCGCGCGGGCTGCACGCCGCCTGGGACTCGATGCTGTTCGACTACGCCAGGTACGAGGTGCAGCGCCTGCTGCTGAGCAACGTGCGCTACTGGCTGGAGGAGTTCCGCTTCGACGGCTTCCGGTTCGACGGCGTCACGAGCATGCTCTATCTCGACCACGGCCTGGCCCGGACGTTCACGAGCTACGACGACTACTTCGGCCCCAACGTGGACGGCGACGCGGTCGCGTACCTGCAGCTGGCCCAACGAGCCTGGCGCACGCCGCCAAGCCGGACGCGGTCACCATCGCCGAGGAGGTGTCCGGCATGCCCGGCGTGGCGCGGCCCGTCGCCGAGGGCGGCATCGGGTTCGACTACCGCCTGCCACCATGGGCGTGCCGGACTTCTGGATCAAGCTGCTCAAGGAGCGGTCCGACGAGGAATGGAGCCTCCAAGAGATCTACGGCACCCTCCTCGACCGGCGCTGGGGCGAGAAGCATGTCGGCTACACCGAGAGCCACGACCAGGCCCTGGTAGGCGACAAGACGCTGGCGTTCCGGCTGATGGACCAGGAGATGTACTGGAACATGGGCGCCGGCAGCCAGAACGTCGTCGTCGAGCGCGGGGTCGCGCTGCACACGCTGAGCCGGCTGATCACCTACAGCCTCGCCGGCGAGGCGTACCACACCTTCCTGGGCAACGAGTTCGGGCACCCGGAGTGGGTCGACTTCCCGCGCGAGGGCAACACCCGCTCCGACCACCACGCCCGCCGGCAGTGGTCGCTGGTCGACACCCCGGCGCTGCGCTACCAGGGTCTGAACCGCTTCGACCAGGCCATGCAGGAGCTGGACACGCGGTTCCACCTCCTCGCCGACCCGTTCATCGAGCAGCTCGCCGTGCACGAGGACACCAAGCAGCTCGTCTACCGCCGCGGCCCCCTCGTCTTCGCCTTCAACTTCCATCCGAGCGCCTCCTACGCCGACCTGCGCATCCCCGTCCCGGACGCCGAGAACTACCACATCGTTTTGAACACCGACGACCCATCCTTCGCCGGCCCCGGTCGCTGCACCGGCCCCGCGCAGTACCCGCTGCAGCCGGTCCCCATGTACGGCAGAAGCCAGAGCGTGCAGATCTACCTCCCGAGCCGCAGCGCCCAGGTGCTCGCCCCCGAGAGCGTGATCCGGTAAAATCCTCGGGGCTCGTATCCCGCAGGCCCCGAGGCGCCGTTTCCCTGCCCCACTGCCGGAACATACGGCATTCTCACGCAGTCAAACGGCTGGCGGGCGCCCGAGTCCATCCGGTGCCATCTGCGGGCGACCTTGCCCGGGTCGCTGAGACAAGAACTCGTCCCGAAAACGCGAATAAAGCTCTCTGTGGCCTTTCTCCGCTTTGATGGAGTGTACGATAAGCTACACAGAACCATGGAAGCGGAGGAAGTATGCAAGCCAAACCGTAGCACAAGAAGAGTCGCACCGAAGTGTTCAAGCGCGAAGCGCTTCGCCTGGTCACCCAAGGCGGCCACAGCCAGGCGCAAGTCGCCGCGATCTGGGCGTGTGCCGCAGCCTGCTGGGCGAGCGGCGCCGGGGCATCCAAGAGGGACCACGAAGCGGCCGGACGGGCCAGCGCACCTTCCCCGGTCACGGCAACCCCCGTGACCAAGAGATGGCAAAGCGCCAGAAGGAGGACGCTCGCCTCAAGCAGGTCAGCCGCTCGCGGAGCAAGTGGGCAGAGGGGAACGAGATCCTGGAAAAGGCGACGGGTGTCTTCACTGATGGTGCGCCTGCGCACCAGAGCCGCCCAAGGGGAGATGCCGATCCGTACAGGGGCAAGGGAAGGGTTTCAAAGTGGCTGCCTTGTGCCGGGGGATGCCGGCGTCGGTGAGCGGCTACTACGCCGGGCGCTCCGCAGGATCGGGTGCCGCTGGTGCACATCCGGAGCGCCTTTGAAGAGCGCGGCCAGACCTACGGCAGCCCGTTCACCCTTGTGTGAAGCCCGCGCATCTACCACGACGTCAAAGAGAGTGGCATCGCCTGCGGAAAGAGGCGGGTGGAGCGGCTAATGCGCGACAACGGGATCCGGCCAGAACCTGGGAAGCGCTTCGTGGCAACCACGGACTCGAAGCACGCTCTGCCGATACAGGAAAACGTTCTGGATCGGCAGTTTGACGCCCAAGAAGCCGATACTCGCTGGAGCTGTGATATCACCTACCTCTGGACGAGGGAAGGCTGGCTGTACCTGGTTCACAGGTCTGTGAACGCGTCGGTGGCACTCGATCTCTTCTCCCGGAAGGTGGTAGGCTGGTTCACGCGGGCGTGAACGTGGTCGATGCAACCCACGCTGGAGAAGACGCCGGTAATAGAGGCATTGGAGATGGTGCTCCTGCAGCGGCGACCGCGAGACGGGCTGCTCTGCCACAGTGACCCATGCTGCGCTGGCGCAGCATAGGGCAGTCCGTACGCCAGCCTGGATCACCAGGCGCTGCTGCAGGAGGCAGGCATTACCTGCTCAATGAGCCGCAAGGGCAACTGCTGGGACAATGCGCCGGTGGGGAGCTTCTTCGCCACGCTCCAGCGGGAGTTAGTCCACCGACGGCAGTACGAAACGGGAGAGGAGGCGCGTGCCGACATTTCCCGCTACATCGAAGTCTGGTACATCGCAAGCGGCGCCGCCTGTCGCTGGGTACTCTGAGCCCCGAGGAGTTCGAACGCCGAACTGCGGCGGCCAGCGTTGCCGGTTGCGGGCTTAACCAAGCCTCCATCAAAGCGGAGGAAGACCACCACGCCTCGCCACGGATCGTGGCTCATCATGGCCGAGATCGCGTTGTCGGCTCTTCCGCAGTGTCTTTCCGAGCGGCATGAGCGACAAAAACAGGCTGATTGAGCAGGTTGCCGCTGTAGTCCGCGCAACGCGCGGAGCACGCGTGTGGAATGGCGCTTGACCACAGCGGATGCCCGCAACAAACTCAAGCGGCTCTATCTCACAATCCTACCTTAACGGAGTACTACTAGACTTGACCTGGTGGCGCTGGTGCTCCAGAGCCCGCCACGCCACCGGCTCGTCCTTCGATGTTGCCTCCTGCCCTTCCCTAATTGCCTCCCGGCGACCAATCACCACTCTCCCCTCTATACTTTCCAAAACGCGCATTGCGACTGGTACCCACAACCCTTTATAATGTCTCACAAACGGCCCTTTCTGGTTACACTCTAATGCTTTGTTCATCTAAACCTCGAATTGTGCGTTGCTTTCCTGTCCCCGAAACCGCCCTGAAAATTTATGTTCCACATGTTGACCAACGGTTTCCGCCGCCCTATGTGCTGTCGTGGTCGGCCCGCTGCAGACGGCACGAGCTCATGCCTGGTCGTATTTCTGCCGCAGGCTCCAGAAGCCACAGAAGCGCGATTGCTGTGTCGTTACCCGGCCGCTTGGCTACGCACACTATCTGCGAAAGGGATATCAGGGGGCAGTGAGTGAACCATGCCCATAATGGGCACACCACTGACACGCAGAGAACTGCTTCGTTACGCTCGGCGCGCTGCTCGCGGCGGTGGGAGCGGCGTCCACCTGGAAGCGGACGCCCGCCACACTGGCCGGATCCGCGCCCAACATCGTCCTGATCTTGGCCGACGACTCAGGCTGCAGGGATCTCGGGTTGCTACGGGCCAGAAACAGATACAGACCCCTCCACCTTGACCGGATGGCGCAGGAGGGCACGCGCTTCACGCAGTTTTACGCCGGGTCCTCGGTCTGCGCGCCGTCGCGCTGCGTACTGATGACACAGCCTGCACACCGGGCACTGCCACATCCGCGGCAACGGCGGCGGCTGCCCTGCGCGCAGGACATCACCCCCGGTGCCCCAGATGCGGCGGGCTACCGTACGGCCTGCGCCGAGAAGGCGGGGCTCGGCGACGTGGGGACGACCGGCCTGCCCACGCCCCAGGGCTTCGACGAGTTCTTCGACTTCCTGGGGCACACCCAGGCGCACAACTACTACCCGACGTTCCTGCACCGGGCGATAAGCCGGGCAACGAACACCGTGTGCCGTTGCCCAATGTCGTGCCGGACGAGGGCAAGGTGGGGCAGGGCGTCGCGACCATCCGCAAGGCGTACGCGCCGGACCGGATCACCGACGAGGCGCTGGCGTTTATCGACTGGCAGAAGGGGAACAAAAACCCCTTCTTCCTGTATTACACCCTGACGCTGCCGCACGCCAACAACGAGGCCAAGCGCAAGGGCAGATGGAGGTGCCCGACCCGGGCGCCTACGCGAGAAGCCGTGGCCGGAGCCGCAGAAGGGGCTGGCCGCGATGATAAGCCGCCTCGACGGCTACGGGCCGCGTCTGCGCGGCTGCCGAGCACGCACGCGCGCACGCCCAGCCCCACGCGCACCCACCCGCCCACACCGCGCAGGTCGCACCGACCCGGAGTATGTCCGCTCGCACGGTGAGCTGCGCGGCATACAGCGCGACCTGTACGAGGGCGGCATCCGCGTGCCGATGATCGCGCGCTCGCCGGGGCGCGTGGCCGCCGGGGCCGCCTCCGATCACGTCGGCTACTTCCCCGACGTGGTGCCAACGGTCATGGAACTGGCGCGGGCCAAGCCGCCGAAGCAGACTGATGGAGTAAGTTTCGCCCCGGCTCTGCGTGGCCAGGCGGCGGGGGCGCAGCCACGCCACGATTGCCTTTACTGGGAGTTCTATGAGCGTGGCGGGGCGCGGGCGGTGCGGCTGGGTGACTGGAAGGGGGTCCAGAAGCCCTGGGACGGGGGCGCCAAGGCCCAGAAGGTGGAACTGTACGACCTCGCCGCGGACCTGGGTGAGAAGAAGGACGTGGCCGAGGCGCACCCCGAAGTGGTCGTCCGCGTGCGCGCCGCGTTGGAGCGGGAGCATATCCACGCACCGGAGTGGAAGATACGGGGCGCTGCCGGACAGAAGGAGACGGCATGAAGATCACCGACGTGCGGCGCATCGGCCATCGTCCCCAGTTCGGCGCGCAGCTACGTCGCCGTCTCGGGAAGGCGGCCGCGTTTCTGGCGGCTTCGTTCGCCACAGGGTGTTGCGTCGCCGCACCGGCAGCCGATATACGCATTGCCTGGGACTTTCGCAGTCGGCAGACGCTCGCCGCCTTTTCCGTTGACGGCAAAGAGTTCCGCCAGCGCCATTATCCGCGGGTCAAGCGGCTCAAGAGCGGCGACCTGCTGATGACGTTCATGGACGGGCGGTACGGCTGGCAGGTTTTCACCCAGCGCAGCAAGGACGGCGGGAGTACCTGGAGTGCGCCCCGGTGGATCAAGAAGTCCTGGTACGATACGGACGCGAAAGACAGCGTCGCCTACTGTAACCCGGATTTCCTCCAGTTGAAGGACGGCTCGCTGCTTCTGGTGTATCAGCGCCGCAACAACCGCCGCAGCAACGAGAACGAAGGCATCGAGGTGATGCGCAGCCTGGACGAGGGCCAGACCTGGAGCGAACCCGTATGGGCGTTTCGCGGCAAGAACTGGGAGCCGTCGCTCCTGCAGCTGCCTTCCGGTGAATTGCAGCTCCTTTTCACGGATACTCACGATGGGCGCTGCCATGTCGGCATGGTCCGCTCTTTCGACGGTGGGCGCACGTGGCGACCCGCGCCGGATGTGCGCAAGCCGGAATCTGAGTACCTGTCCCGGACCGAAGGCGCCACGCCCGACGGAGCGCCGTTCAGCATGGACGGCATGGCAGTGGGAACCGCTCTGCAGAACGGCAAAGGGATCGTGTACGTCGCCGAGTGCGATCTCGTGGGCAAGACCATCACGCCGCCGCCGGTCACGCCTTCGATCGTGTGGAGCTCGCTGGAGCGCAACTGGCGCTACCCGGAGTTCACTTCCCCGATGCCCGGTCCGGCGGACCGCCGCTGGCCGGTCCACGCCGGCTTCACCGGCTACGCGCCCTACCTGATCCAGCTGGACTCGGGCGAGGCGCTCGTGCAGGCTAACGGCAGGCTGCGCGGCGTACCAGGCATATGGACCTTCATCGGCGACGATACGGCGCGCCGTTTCGGCAGCCCGTCACGCCCCTTCGGCGCCCAGGGGTTCTGGGGGTGTATATCGCAGATCGCGCCGGATCTTGTGCTGAGCGGGGCGACCTCAGGCGTCAAAGGCAGCGAGCGGATCCTGCTCGCCAAGGGTGTCCTCAACCGCCCGCTCCAAGTCCTATCCAGCGGCAACGAGGGCCGGGCGAGGGGCAACGCCTGGTTCATTGGCGACGCCTCCCAGGCGCAGGGACGTCTTTCCGCCTCGGCTGACGGGAACGCGATTACCCTGCACTTCGCCGCGCGGGACGAACAAGTGGTCGCGTCCGAGCCGGAAAAAAGCGATGGCTTCCGCCTTTGCTGGATGAGCAAACCAGAAGGGAATGTCGCTGCCGCGGCAGCACCGATGCCGGCCCACACGTTCCGGGTGACGGCCACGGCGGGCGGCGTCGCGTGGCTGGAATCGCGACGAGGCAGTTCGGAGCCCTGGACGCGCGTCAGTGCCGCTCCCACGGTGAAGGCGCAGCGCGATAACAACGGCGCAGGTTACCGGCTGGAGGTGAGCGTGCCTTGGCGGCTGATCGGCGGGCGGCCCGCCACCGGCGCGTCGGCAGTGGCGCACCTGGAGCTTCTGAATATGGACAGCAGGGAGGGTCACACGAGCGGGCGGGCGGTAGACGGCATGCCCGGCGAGGACCCCGACGAACCGACCACCTGGCTGCCTGTGCGCGTGCCGCCGCTACCGCCGCTGTTGCGGAACGGTAACTAAGGCAGGGAGGGTCATTTCTGCGATGCGGCTTGAATGTTATTTATGTCGACGGCCACGCCAAGTGGGCGAAGATCGACCGGTTCCTGGGAGTCCCCGCATATGGCTCGCAGGGCTACCCGCGCGGACACGCCATGAACAGCTGGGACGATCAGTACATTCTGTTGCCCGCCGCCTGATTAGTGGGAGTGGGCGGCGGGCGCAGTTACCAGGCGCAACTTGCCTCCAGCATCTTCTCGAGAGTGATCCATGAACACCAGAATTTTACGCCCTTCCTTCCGCCCTGCTCGGCGCCTTCGGCGTTCAAGCCGCGCTTCTGGCCGCGCCGACTGGGGGACCGAAGCGACCGGTCTCTGGAACACGGACGCGAAGGCCAGGCCAGTGTCGGCCAACATCATAGGCAACTACGACAAAGTCGGCCCCAACACATCGAAAACGGGGCAGGGCGCGCGGGGGATCAACCTGTTTCGTACCGCCGTGCCCGGCAGCAAGTTCTACATCAAGGGCAACATCGGTCCCGGCCGTACCAGCGACTCGCAGGATGATTGGGACACCGTCGAGATCGGAACAAGTTTCGACGCCGCTGCATTCCGGTCGAACACACCGATCGACGGCCTGGCCTCGGGTTTCAGGCCGCAATCCGCGCAGCAGGCTTTCGAGCACGTCCTGAAGAACGCCGGCGCACTTCCCCGCGACGCTGCCGATAAACGCGCCGTCCTCAATATCGAGGAATACATCAATAGCCTCTTGCCCGGCAGTTAACGCCATGGGTCGGCGGTCCCAGGGCGCTGGACCGACAAAGGGTTAGAGGATGCCTGGCGCGCTGCCGCCACGGCCGCCGCGTAGTCTGGCTCGCGCATCTGGTCGGGCACGTACTCGGCGTGGGTGATGCGGCCGTTCTTGTCGATCACGAAGACGGCGCGCTGGAGCAGACGCCACTGCTGGAGCAGCACGCCGTAGTCCCGGCCGAACTGCTCGCTGCGGTGCGACGAGAGCGACGCGTGCGTGAGGCCTTCGGCCTTCGACCAGCGTGCCTGGGCAAACGGCAGGTCCATGCTGACCGTGTAGAGTACCACATCTGCGCCCAGGTCGGCGCGCAGTTCGTCCCAGCGGCGTGTCTCCGTGTGACAGACGGGCGTGTCCAGAGAGTTCACCACGTTGAGCAGGCGCACGCTTCCCGCCGAGTCCCCCAGCCCGATGGTGCGCATCGTCTCCTGCTGCGGGTCGAAATAGTCCAGGGTGAAATCCGGGGCCGGGTCACCGGGCTCTAGTTTGCGCCCGAGGACAGTAAGCTGTTCCCCCAACTCGAAAGCCTCGCCGATGCGCTCCTCCATGATGCGTCGCTCCTTGGCAGACGGTTGCCTCTTCCTGTTCCGCGCTGCGCCTTCCTGTTCGCCGCGGCACCGCAACTCTCCTGTTTGCAGGGGCTAGCGGAAATGGCCAGGGGCGCCCCGGTCGAAGCAGGAGCCGCCCAAAACAGGGCGGCTCGGTTCTGTGGGAGCGCTGCACGCTACCGGAGGCAAGACCCACTACTTGAGCCTCATCGACAGGTTTTCTGCTTCGGCGCGAGGAATCGATGATTGCAAAGGACGCACAGAAAGGAACGCAGGCATGGACGATGAACTCAACAGACGCGACTTCGTGCGGCTCGGCAGCCTCGGGGTGCTCCCGTTGCTCAGCGCCAGGGCTACGGCAGTGCCCACGCCGGGCACGACAGGCCCGGCGGCAAAGACGCAAGCAGGCGATCCCTCGGCGCAGCTGGCCCCGCGGCCCGAGGACTTCGGTGCGCTCGGCGACGGCATGACAAACGACACAGCCGCTGTCCAGAAGGCGGCCCTGGCCAGTGCCGGTGGCCTGCACCTGACGGCGGGCAGGACGTATCTGATTGACCGTCTGGTAATGCCGCTTTCCGCAGGCTGGACATTGGAAGGTCATGGGGCAACCCTGAAGAAGCGCGGGGACGGCGACAACTACGCGTTGCTCGTCAGCGAGAAGCACCTAAAGAACATCGCCGAGGCGCAGTCGCCGGTCCACATCCGGAACCTCAACCTGGAGGGGGGCAGCGTAGGCGCCCACTGCTGCGGCATCGTCCTGCAATCCTGGAACTCTCGGCTCTTCAACCTCAACATCAGCCGGATGACGGGCGACGGCATCCGCATGGTGGGCGTCACCCGCAGCGGAACCCCGCTGAAGTCGACGCTTGTCAACAATTGGATCGAGATGATCAACATCGTGGGCTGCGGCGGACACGGCATCCACATCGACGATCCGGCGGGCAACAAATGCACGGACTGGTACATCGGCGGCGGCTGGATTCACGGTTGCAAGGGCTGGGGCATTTACGCCAAGGAGATGGCGGGCTGCCAGGTGGGGGCTAAGCTACACTTCTACAGCAATGTCGGTGGCGGCCTGTATGCAGGTAAGTGGTCCATCGGCACATTAATCCAGGGCGTCTATTTTGAGCGCGGCCAGACCTGCGAGATCCCCGGCGGGTGGCGCCCCGGCATGCTCGCCCAGTGTTACTTCATGGGCGAGGCGCATCTTGAGATCGGCTTCGCGCAGCACGGGGGCGTGCATAAGCGCGTGGCCGTGCACGGATGCAACTTCAGCGGCGAGTCGCATATCGTGCACAAAGGGGGCGCGGACCGCGTGATCGAGGTCATCGGCTGCGTCTTCGACACGCCGGAGCCCTTCCGCAAGACAGGCGAGGGGGTATTCTATGCAACGCGCTGTTGGGCCAACGGACAAGAAACGCTGCTCGACGGGAAGTATTAGTGGGTCACTTG
>JAUJNC010000115.1 GCA_030446525.1 Armatimonadaceae bacterium | reverse complement strand
CTCGAAGACCCGAATGAAGGCGGCAAAGGCGCCCGCCTTCGCCCCCGCCGACATGAAGGCGGTGACTGAGGTGGGCGCGCCCTCGTAAACATCGGGCGTCCACGAGTGGAAGGGGACGATGGCTGCCTTGAAGCCCAGGCCGACGATGATCAGCGCGACGCCGGCGATAAAGACAGGCGAGGTTGCCAGCGCCGGGGCATCGCGCAGCGCTTGCGCGATGGTTCCGAAGTTGGTGAAGGACTGGCCGTCCAGCGTCCCCAGCTGCCGGGCGACGATGCCCACGGAGCCGTAGATGAGCGCGGTCCCGTACAGCAGGAAGCCGGAGGCGAACGAGCCCAGGAGGAAGTACTTGACGGCGGACTCTTCGGAGCGCGCCTCGCGGCGCGCCAGGCCCGACAGGATGTAGAGCGCGACCGACAGCACCTCCAGGCCCAGGAAGACGTTCACCAAATCGTAGGCCATCGCCATCACCATCGCGCCGGACGTCGAGAACAGGACCAGCGCGTGGTACTCGCCCTGGTCGATGTGCTTCTCTTCCAGGTACCGGTCCGACATCAGCACCGAAAGCCCGGCGATGATGCAGAGCACGATGTTGAAAAGGTTGCCGAAGCCGTCGGAGATCATGCCCCCCCCGAAAGCGAGCGCGTCCCCGCGGCCAAGGGCGACGATCGCCGCCGCCGCCGCCCCGATACAGCCCAACAGGCTCACCCAGACCAGGGTCCGCTTGCCCCGCGGCGGCAGCCCCAGGTCCCAGAGCAGCACCACCATGCCGATCACGATCAAAATAATGGGCGGCGCCAGCAAGCCGATATCCGCAAGTACGTTCACGATAAAGCCTCTTGAAAAGCGCGCAGGTTCGCCGGCGGCGTTTCCGTCGGCACGGTGCACCCGGGGGCGACCAGGATGCCGCGCCCGCCGACCTGGGACACGGCGTCGGCCGCCTCGGCACGCACCTGCTCCGGCGTGTAGCCGCCGATCAGGCGCTCGTTGACGCCGCCGACGAGACACTTGCCCGTCCGGGCGCGCGCTTCCGACAGGCTCGGCCCCGCCGTGCGGTCGCTCCACGACACGGCGTGCGCCTGCTCCACGACAGGCAGCAAGGCGTCGAAGTGCAGGTCGTCGCCATGCAGGTGGACGACGTTGCACCAGCCGTCGGCGGCGCCGGAGAGTACCAGCCGGTCCAGCGGGAGGAACTGCTCCCGGTAGCGCTCGGCGGGCATCGTCTGCGCGTCGGCCCCGGAGACCGCGAGAAAGACCCCCGCGCACCCGTTCTCGACCGCCGACTTCGCGTACCCCGCCAGCGCCGCCGCCAACCGCTTCAGGCCATTCGTTACGCCGTCGCGGTCCGCGTCCAGCTGCTCCAGGAGACGTCCCCCGGTGATCTTCTGCGCCGTCGCGAAGACGGAGTAGACGGTGTCGATCATCGGCGCATCATCGTTTTTGTCGGCCGCGATCATCTTGAGCGAGCGGAGCTGCTCCCCGAAGCTGCCCGCATCGGGCGGGTTCACCGGGAGCAGCTTCCAGTCCTCGGCCGTCTCGAAGACGGGGTTGTCGACCGGCAGCTGGTACGGCGTATCGTGCATCACCTTGAGCAGGTCCGGGTCGTAGGCCCGGTAAAAGTCCAGGGTCGCCCGCGCGAACCCCTCGCCGGCCTCGGGCTCCCTCCGGAAGTGATACCAAAAGGAAAACGGGGCGCGGTCGGTCTCCGCGCCCGATAAGGCCGCCCTCACGCGCTCGGCTTTGGTCATGTTAGCCTCCCGCCACAACCGCCGGCTGCGTATCCTCATAGCGTATCCGTTCTTGCCCGGGCGTCACGTCGCGCAGCACGTAATCCAGCGACGTGTCCACCTTGCGCGTAAACGTGTATGGGTAGATGCCGAGCCAGAAGATCAGCAGAACGAACGGCGCGAGAATGGCTATCTCGCGCCCCGACAGGTCGCGCAGGCGGCGGTTCTCCGCCTTGTCGACGGGGCCGTACATCACCCGCTGGAACATCCACAGCATGTAAACGGCCGACCAGATGACGCCCGTCGTGGCGATGACCGTCGCCCACGCGGCGCCGGGGACGGTGCTCTGGAACGAGCCCAACAGGATCAGAAACTCGCCGACGAAGCCGTTGGTGAGCGGCAGGGCGATGGACGAGAGCGTGACGATCAGGAAGATGCGCCCGAAAAGCGGCATCTGCTCCCACAGCCCGCCGAAGTCTTTGATCTGCCGCGTGTGCCGCCGCTCGTAGATCATGCCGACGAGCAGGAACAAGGCGCCGGTCGAGATGCCGTGATTGATCATCTGCAGGACGGCGCCGGACAGCGCCTGGGGCGTGAAGGCGAACAGCCCGAGCATGACAAACCCCAGGTGGCTCACCGACGAGTAGGCGACCAGCTTCTTGATGTCGCGCTGCATGGCCGCGACCAGCGCGCCGTACACGATCCCGATCACGGCCAGCGCGATGAGGTACGGCGCGGCGGTGCGCGCCGCGTCGGGGAACAGGGGGATGCAGTAGCGCAGGAAGCCGAACGTCCCCAGCTTCAGCATCACGCCGGCCAGGATCACCGACCCGGCGGTGGGCGCCTCGACGTGCGCGTCGGGGAGCCACGTGTGGAACGGGAACATCGGCACCTTGATCGCGAACGCCAGGGCGAACGCGCTGAACATCAACAGGGCCGTGGTCTCGCTCAAGGGCGCGTTCACGAGCGCCGTCTTGATGGCCAGCAGGTCGAAGGAACGGACGCGCAAAAACAGCGCCATGATCGACACCAGCATAAGCATCGAGCCGGCCATGGTTTACAGGAAGAACTTGATCGCCGCGTAGATGCGCCGCCGCCCGCCCCAGATCCCGATCAGGAAGTACATCGGGATCAGCACCATCTCCCAGAAGACGTAGAACAAGACCAGGTCGAGCGCGCAGAACACGCCGAGCATGCCCGTTTCCAGGATCATCAGGAAGATGAAGTACTCCTTGAACCGCTCGCGGATGGCGTCAAAGGAGATCCAGACGGCGAAGATCTGCAGGAACGTCGTGAGCAGGATCAGCAGCATCGCCACCCCGTCAATCCCCAGGTGGTACGAGATGCCGAACTCCGGGAGCCAGCTGTTTTCCTCGATGAACTGGAACTGGTACGACGCGTTGGCGATGCCGTCCGCGCCCAACAGCAGGCCCTGGTTGTAGGCGAAGAGCGGCAGCGAGACCAGGAAGGTGAGCACGGTGAAGGTGAGCGCCGCCCGCTTTATTTGCATCTCGGTCCGGGAGATGAACCCGATCCACAGCGCGCCGACCAGCGGCATGGCGAGCAGGATGCTCAGAATCGGAACTTGTTCCAGATCGATAGGCATGTTGCTTTGATCTCCCGGCTACCGGCCGATGCCCTGCAGACCCACCAGACAGCCGATGACCACGATAAGGGCGCCCACCAGCATGGTGAGCGCGCGTAACTGCGGACGTAGCCGTTTTGCCAGCCACGGATCGCGCCGCCCAGAGCCCCGATGCCGCCCGCGACCCCGTTCACCATCCCGTCGATGATGCGGACATCGATGAACCGCCACAGCCAGAGCGCGAGCCGCTTGCCCCCCGCGACAAAGGCGCTGACATAGATGTCGTCCACGAAGTACCGGTTGTACAGCAGGCGCCACACCGGGCTGCGCTGCTTTTGCTGCTCGGTAAGCCGCTCGCCGCGCGCGCGCAGGTAAACGCCGCGCGCGTACAGGCACAGGAGGACGGCGATGCCGACGGAGAGCGCGACGAGGAGCCAGCCGTGTTCACCGCTGTGCTCGAGCGCCGCCTCCTCCCCGCGCCACTCGACCGTTTCGCCCAGGAAGTGCTCGAAGGGGGACGCGATGCGCAGCGGCGCGAAGCCTCCCAGGAAGCCGCCCACCGCCGAGAGGAACGCCAGGATGATCAGCGGGACGGTCATCGAGGGCGGCGACTCGTGCACGTTCGAGCCGGCCTCCGGCGAAAACGGGGCCGGCCCGCGAAGGTCTTCATCATCATGCGGGCCATGTAGAAACGCCGTCATGCCGGCCACGATCCAGCCGCCCAGCCAGAGCGACCAGTGCCCCAGGCCGCCCACGCCCGGGCCGGCAAAGGCGTTGGCGAGGATCTCGTCCTTGGAGAAGAAGCCCGCGAAGACCGGGATGCCGGCGATCGCGAGGGTGCCGATCAGCATCGTCAGCCAGGTCGTCCTGATCTTCGGGCCCAGGCCGCCCATCTTGCGCATGTCCTGCTCGCCGCTCATGGCATGGATGACCGAGCCGGAGCCCAGGAACAGCAGCGCCTTGAAAAACGCGTGCGTGGTGACGTGGAACATCGCGCCGCCGAAGGCGCCGACGCCCGCGGCCAGGAACATGTAGCCGAGCTGCGACACCGTCGAGTAGGCCAGCACCTTCTTGATGTCGTTCTGGACCAGCCCGATGGTCGCCGCCAGGAACGCGGTGGCGAGGCCGACCACGGCCATGATCGTCATGACGGTGGGCGAGAGGAGGAACAGGCTGTGGGCCCGGCAGACCATGTAGACGCCCGCCGTGACCATGGTGGCCGCGTGGATCAGGGCCGAAACCGGCGTCGGGCCCTCCATCGCGTCGGGGAGCCAGACGTAGAGCGGTATCTGCGCGGACTTACCCGCCGCGCCGATGAACATCAGGAGCGGGACGAGGGTGACGGCGCCCAGGCCGAGCGCGAGCCCCCCCTGCAGGTAGCCGACCGGCAGGTTGTGGGCGGCCGCCCGCGCCAGCACGCCGTTGTCGCCGTAGAACTCGAAGGTGCCGAAAAAACGGAAGATCAGGAACAGGGCGACCAGAAAGGCGAAGTCGCCGATGCGGTTGACGATGAACGCCTTCTTGCCCGCGTCCGTGGCGCTGCGGCGCGTGTACCAGAACCCGATCAGCAGATACGACGCCAGGCCGACCCCTTCCCACCCGACGAACAGGACCAGGAAGTTCGAGCCCATCACCAGCAGCAGCATGAAGAACACGAACAGGTTCAGGTACCCGAAGTAGCGCGCGTATCCGCCGTCGTGGCTCATGTACCCGGTCGAGTACAGGTGGATCAGCGCCCCGATGCCGGTGATGATGAGCAGCATCAGGCAGGAGAGCGGGTCCACGGCCAGCCGGAAGTCGAGGTGCAGCGGCGTATTCATGCCCGCCATCGCCGGGACGTGCATCCACGTGAAGCTCGTCGAGAAGATGCGCCGCTCCTCGCCGCCCAGCACGCCCAGGTTCAGGAACAGGTAGCAGGAGACGAGGAACGACAGAAACACCGTGGCCGTCGCCAGGCCGCCGACGAGCTTGGTGCCGGCGGGCGACAGGTGCGCCTCGTCGTGGCCGTGCCCGCCGCCGTCGTGCGCGTCCGCCGCCACCTCGTGGCCGTGGGCGTCGAAGGCGGCGCCGTCCGACGTGTCCTTGTGCGGCTGCTCCGGACCGGCGCCGTGGCCGCCGTGATCATCGCCGTGATGTCCGCCCGCCTGCACCGTGGGCAGCGAGGCGCCCGTCCAGCGCCGCCCGAAGAAGGCGATCAGCAGGTAGCCGAGCAGGGGGAACAGCGGCACAAGCCAGGGAACGAAAGAGCCCGATGATTCCATGAAAGTCCCCTTCAGCCCCGCATCAAGTTGATCTCGTCGACGTTGATGTTCTCGCGTGACCGGAAGATGCTGACCAGGATCCCCAGGCCGACCGCCACCTCGGCGGCGGCGACCGCCATGACGAAGATGGTGAACATCAGCCCGCCGGTGTCGCCCAGGTAGCGCGCGAACGCGATGAAGCTCAGGTTCACCGAATTGAGCATCAGCTCGATGCACATGAAGATGACGATGGGGTTGCGTTTCACCAGCACCCCCACCACGCCGATCGTGAACAGCACCGCCGACAGGATCAGGTACCACGACAGCGGCACGGGCGGCACGGCGGCCGGCACGGCTTGCACGGGCATCGCCTTACCCTCCTTCCGTCCGCCGCTTGGCGAGCACGACGGCGCCGATGACGGCGATGAGCAGCAGGATGCTCGTCAACTCGAACGGGAACAGCCACGGCAGATCCGGGTCGAACAGGTTCGTGCCCACGGATTCCACGGTGCCCAGGAGTTCGTCAGGCCGCACCCCCTCCGGGACCCGCACCCCGGACAGAACGGCCCATCCCACGACGCCGGCCAGGATCAAGCCCGCCAGCACGGCGAGCGGCTGCTGCGGCCGTAAACGGTCGATGGTGCGGTCCGGCGTCCCCAGGTTCAGGAGCATGATGACGAACAGGAACAGAACCATGATCGCCCCGGCGTAGACGATCACCTGCACGGCGGCCAGGAACCACGCGGTCAGGAGCAGATAGAGCACGGCGACGCTGAACAGGTTGAGCACCAGGAAAAGCGCCGAGCGCACCGGGTTCGGCTGGAGCACCATCACGACGGCCGTCGCGACCGCGCCGAGAGCGAAGACGGCGAACAGGAGGAACTCGGCGGTCAGGAACGGCTGCAACGATTGGGGAACGGCGATCGGCGGCATGTCAGTCCACCCGCTCCCGGTTCGGGTCGGGAACCAGCAGCATCTCCTTGGTGTAGATCAGCTCCTTGCGCGTCGCCTCGGTCAGCTCGAAGTTGTCCTTCAGCTCCACGGCGCCGGTCGGGCACGCCTCCTGGCAGAAGCCGCAGTAGATGCAGCGGATCATGTTGATCTCATAGCGCACCGCATAGCGCTCGCCGGGCGAGAAGCGCGCCTTGTCGGTGTTCTCGTCGGCGACCACCAGGATGGCGTTCGACGGACAGGCGCCGGCGCAGAGCGAGCAGCCGATACACTTCTCCAGCCCGTTGTCGTAGCGGTTCAGGACGTGCCGCCAGCGGGCGCGCACCCCCATCGGGCGGCGGTAGTCGGGGTACTGGACCGTGGTCTTGGGCTCCGCCACCTTGCCCAGAGTGATGCCCAGCCCCTTGAACGGGGCGACCACCTCCCGGGCGATCTGTTTCACGTCTTCCAGGAAGTCAGACATCGTTTTATGGTACCTCCCGCGCGGCGGTGGGTACCGCCGTCGACGGCCGTCGGATCGGCACAATGCCGGTGGCGGCGGCCGCCCGCCGCTGCCGGCGGTAGCCCGCGAACTTGATCGCCAGCAGGATCAGGCAGAGCCCGATGCCGACGGCCACCGCGGCCAAATGCCCCAGCAGCACGTTGTCAAAGGATTCCTGCAGCGCGATAGACAGCGCGATCAGCACGACGTTCACGAGCGCCGTGGGCAGCAGCCCCTTCCAGCCGAAGTTCATCAGCATGTCGTAGCGCAGGCGCGGGAGCGTCGCGCGCAGCCAGATGAAGAAGCAGATCAAGAGGAACAGCTTGATGCCGAACCAGAGTGGCGCCAGGAACGCCATGTTGACGGCGTTGACCAGCCAGGCGGGCAGGAACGCGCCCGCCGAGGCCGGGATCTGGCTCAGGAAGCCGAAGGGCGCCAGCCAGCCGCCGAAGAAGAGCAGGATGGCGATAGACGAGACGATCAGCATGTTGGCGTACTCGCCCTCGAAGAACATGGCGAACTTCATGGAAGAATACTCGGTGTGGAAGCCCGCCACCAGCTCCGTCTCGGCCTCCGGCAGGTCGAACGGCGCGCGGTTCGTCTCGGCGACCATCGAGATCAGGTAGACGAACGCCGCGATGAGCCCGAAAGGGAACAGCTTCGCCAGGTTCCAGTCCCAGAAGCCCGACTTCCACGAGTGCTCATACACGGTGTACCCGGTGCCCGCGATCGGCGTCACCGACACCAGCCCCTGGCCGTTGTTCAGCAGCATCCCGCTCTGGGGGGCGATCAGACGTCCGGCATCGTCTAAGCCGTAGCCCATCACGATCGCCTGCGTCGCGAGCGTGCCGGTCATCAGCAGCACGGCGATGATCGAGAGGCCCATGCCCAGCTCGTAGGAGATGACCTGCGACGACGCCCGCAGCCCGCCCAGGAGCGAGTACTTGTTGTTCGACGACCAGCCCGCCAGGATGACGCCGTAGACCTCGATCGAGGCGACGGCGAGCAGGAACAGGATCCCGATGTTGAGGTAGGGCGCGACGGCGCCCCAGTCGGGCGAGCCGTTCCACGGCAAAACCGCGACCGACATCAAGACGGGGGCCAGGGCGACTCCCGGCGCCAGGATGTACAGCGCCCGGTCGACGTTGGTCGGGATGATGTCCTCTTTGAAGAACAGCTTGATGCCGTCCGCGATAGGCTGCGCGAGCCCCTGCGGCCCCACGCGGTTGGGACCCAGCCGCCCCTGCATCCACGACAGCAGGCGGCGCTCCAGCCAGATCAGGCCGGGCACGATGGCCAGGATGAACCCGATGCCGATGCCGATGCGCAGGACGGAGCGGACGACGTGCGCCCACCCTTCGATCTGCACCCTCGGGTCGGTCACCGAATACACAAAGATCTGCTTCCAGATTTCGCTATTGAAAATAGCGTCCATAGGTTCTCCCTAGCGCGCCGCGCTGTAAACCCGCGCGGTGCCCGTCTCGGCCGCCGCGGGCTTCGGGATGGCGCGGGCGTACTCGCGGTAGATGTCGCGGGCCGAGAAGTACGGGACCGGCGTCCCCAGCCGCGCCATCAGGTCGGCGAGGCGATGATGCGCCAGTCGGGGCGCGCGTCGCCCCGGGGCGGCATGGCCTGCCGGATCTTCTGCTCGCGCCCCTCGATGTTGACGAACGTGCCGTCCTTCTCGGCGAACGAGGCCGCGGGCAGAACGACGTCGGCGCGCCGCGCCGTCTCGGTCAGGAACAGTTCCTGCACCACCACGAAGTCCGCGCGCTCCAGCGCGCGCCCTTGAACAGATCCGCGTAACGGGTGGCCGGGTCCGACCCCATGACGTACAGCATCTTGACGTCACCCGACAGCACGGCGTCGAAGATGCCCTCGGTGTTGCGCCCCGGGCCGCCGGGCAGGGCGCGTTCCAGTGCCGCTCCAGGTGCGCCCGCGCCTCGTCGAAGCCCTTCATGCCGGGCAGCCGGTCCGGCAGCACGCCCGCGCGCCGCGCCCCACGAGTTGCAGTCGGGCAGGAGCACGTTCAGCTTGGCGCCGGTGGCGGCGCAAAGCGCCTTCGCCCGCGCGATCTGTTCCGGCCGGCAGGTGGTGCGGGAGCAGCAGGACGGCGTTCTCGCCGCCGCTGCGGCGCGTCGGCCACGGCGTCGTTCACGGCATCCGCCTTGACCCACTGGGCGCCCTTGCTGACCGCCTTGTAGACGCGCAGGTAGACGATCGGCTGGTCGTAGTCCAGCTTCATGCCGACCGAGACGATCGTCTTGTAGTTCTCGATCTCGGCGATCGAGGTCTGCATCGGCTCGAGCGGGTACGGGAGCATCTGGTGGTCGATGTTGTTGGTGCCGATCAGCGCGCGGAACAGCTTGCCCAGCAGGTAGTTCTCTTCCAGCGTGCAGCGCGTCGAGCCGATCCCGGCGATGCTGTCGGGCCCCGAGTCGGCGCTTGAACGCCGGACCTTCTCGGTGACGGCGATCAGCGCCTGGTCCCAGGTCGCCTCGACGAGGGCGCCGTCTCGGCGGACGAGGGGGTGTTTCAGACGCTCGTCATCATTGACGTGGTACTGGCCGAACTTGCCCCGGTCGCAGGTCCACTCCTCGTTGACGTCCTCGTTCGTGCGCCCGTTGACCCGGACCAGATCCCCCAAACGCGTCTGGACGGCGACGTTGCAGCCGTTGCCGCACTGGGAGCAGATCGAGTCGGTGTTCTGGATCTCCCAGGGCCGCCCGGCGAAACGGTAGGTGCGCGACAGGAGCGCGCCGACGGGGCAGATCTCGATGGTGTTGCCCGAGAAGTTGGACGTGAAGTCGTGCCCGAAGAAGGTGCCGATCTCGGTGTACCGAGCCGCGCCCGATCAGCGAGAGCCTGGCCGTCGCCCGAGATCTCCTCGCAGAAGCGGGTGCAGCGCATGCACTGGATGCAGCGCTCGCGGTCCAGGACGACGTAGTCGCTGATCGGGTAGGCCTTGGGCCAGTGCCGCTTCTCCTCGATGAAGCGCGACGTGGGCGGGCCGTAGGCCACCGTCATGTTCTGCAGCGGGCACTCGC
Organism: Armatimonadaceae bacterium; assembly: GCA_030446525.1. Next base: position 4,628 of record JAUJNC010000115.1, on the reverse strand, counting down.
CGCCCCGGTCGCAGACCGGGCAGTCCAGCGGGTGGTTGGCCAGCAGGAACTCCAGCATCCCGTTCTGCGCCTTCTTCACGTCGGGGCGCGTCCGTCCGGATCGCCATGCCGTCGGTGACGGGGACGGTGCAGCAGGTCAGCATCTTGGTCGTCCGCGAGCCGAACGCTTCGTATTCGACGTTGACCAGGCACATGCGGCACGCGCCGATGCTGGTCAGCCGCGGATGGTAGCAGAAATACGGGACGTCCGCGCCCGCCCGCAAACACGCCTCGATGGCGAGCGTCCCCTTGGGCACCTCCACTTCGGCCCCGTCGACGGTCACCCGGACCATCTCCGCGCCCGCGGCGCGGGCCTTTTCGGCTTCGGCGTAGGCTTTGGCGGCATCGGCCTTTTCGGCGGGCGTGCGGTCGCGCTCCGCGCGCGGCGCGCCGCCGGGATCACGCTCCGCGGCCCCTGCCCGCCGGGCGACCCCTTTCCCGGCAGCGGCGGTTCGGCGGTCGTCTTCACACCACCTTGGGCCTGCGTGGACGAGGCGGCGGGCGCGGCCTGTGATCCGCGCGCCCGCCGCCGCCTGCTCCGCGATATCGCGGGCTTCGCGTCGACGTTGCCCTGCCCCGCGCTGACCCTCGGCTATCTCGGACTGCGCGACCTGCTGCTCGCCGCTGTCCTTGGGCGCGTTCGCCTGCTCCTGGGTATTTGTCGTTGCGCCGTGAATCTCGGCCATGTTGTTGTCTTTCTGTTCCATCGTGCCCTCACGCCCTGGCCCCTTCTCCCGCGCTGCCGGGGAAAGGGAACAGCGGGACGCGCAGCTCTCCTGCCTCCTCGCCCCGCGGGGGCAAGAGGTCGGGGGGTCACGCCGCCACCAGATCTCGGCCCGTCTTGATGTAGGACATATACTCGTCGCGGAACCACTTGATCGAACTCTGCACCGGCACAGCGGCGGCGTCGCCGAGCGCGCAGAACGACTTCAAGGCGATGTTGTCGCAGATATCCAGAAGCAGGTCCAGGTCCTGTTCGCGCCCGCCCCCGGCCACGATCCGCGCATAGATCTTCGACATCCAGTTGACGCCCTCGCGACAGGGCGTGCACTTTCCGCAGGACTCATGGTGGTAAAAGTCCACCAGACGCTTGACGACGGGCACGATCTGTGTCGTCTCGTCCATCACGATGAGCGCGCCCGATCCCAGGCCGACCATCGGCCGCCGCGCATCGCCTCGTAATCCATGGGCGCGTCCAGGTGCTCGGGCATCAGGAACGCCGTGGACGATCCGCCGGGAATGAAGCATTTGAGCGTATGGCCGGTGCGAACGCCGCCCGCGATCTCGATCATCTCGCGCACCGTCGTCCCCAGCGTGATCTCGAAGTTGCCGGGCTTGTTGACGTGGCCCGAAACGGTGGTGATCTTGGTGCCACGCGAGCGCGGCGTGCGGCCGAGTTTGGCGTACTCGGCGCCGCCCAGGTTGAGGATCGGGACCACGGTCGCGACCGTCTCGACGTTGTTCACGACGGTCGGGCGCTGCCACGCGCCGCTGATCATCGGCAGCGGCGCCGACGGTGGCTTCATGCGCGGCATCCCCCGCTCGCCCATGAGCGACGACATCAGCGCGGACTCCTCGCCGCACTCGTACGAGCCGGCGCCCAGGTGGGTGTAGATGTCGAAGTCCAGCCCCGAGCCGAGCACGTTCTTGCCGATGAGGCCAGCCCTATAAGCCTCGTTGATGGCCCGCTGAACGGATTGCCACGGCTCCACGTACTCGCCACGGATGTAGATATAGCACTTGCTGGCCCGGATCGCGATCATGCCGATCAGGCAGCCCTCGATCAGCAGATGGGGCAGATGGTTCATCAGGTCGCGGTCTTTGGCCGTGCCGGCTCGCCCTCGTCGGCATTGATCACCAGGTAGTGCTCCGCGTCCCGATTCTTGGGGATGGCGCTCCACTTGATGTGCGTCGGGAAGCCCGCGCGCCGCGCCCGCGCAGGCTGGACGCTTTCACCTCGTCGATGATCGCTTCGGGCGTCATCGTCAGGGCCTTGATGCGGAACGCGTCGTACCCGCCGTGCTCGGTGTATACGTCGATCCGGTGGATCCCATCGACGTACCGGTTCTTATACAGAATCTGCGGCTGCTCCGGCATCGTTTGTTCTTTCTAAAACGCGTCCAGATCTGACAGCTTGGCCTGCGCCGGACGGGCGACCTCGCCGGACGCGGTGCGAAGCTGCTCGATAAGCTGGTCCATCCGCTCGCGGGTCACGTTGAACTCGTGGTAGGTCGGACCGACCTGGACCGCCGCGCGCCCAGGTAATCGCGCACGCGCCCAGCCGCCGTACCCGCGGGCGACGGAATGAGTGAACCACCCGTCCGGGGCGGCTCGTCTCGCCCGCCTCGATGCCGAGCCTGTGCTCGCAGTGGTGGATCCAGGTAACTCCGTCCGCGCCCAGGAGCATGCAGGAGAAACCTGTTATGGCAGATCTCCAGGTGGTGCCGGCCTACCGGCTCCTTGTTGTACATCGTGTAGTAGTCCGGGCACGCTACCCTCCACCTCCGCGCGCGACATCTGGAGATGGTCGGCGACCATTGCCCGCATGGCCTCCTCGGGAAGCCAGCCCTCGTACCAGTTACCGGAGTCCGGTGCTATCGGCGTTACGAGCGCCGCGCAAGAATAATGCGCCGCTCAACGCGCAACGTTTCATTGCGCCGGATAGCGCCAGCGCATGATCTCATCGGAGGACGGGCCGAACGTTTCGTCCGTATTTCGTGGCATACTCGTCCTGGTCGTCAGCGGTCAATGTCGCCGAGCACGATGTCAATGGAGCCGATAACCGCGACCACGTCGGCGACCATGCGGCCCTCGACCATCCGGGGCAGCGCCTGCAGGTTGTAGAACGACGGCCCCTTTATCTTGGCCCGGTACAGCTTGTTCGATCCGTCGCTCACGATGTAGTACGCCTTTTCGCCGCGCGGACCCTCGACCGCGCCGATGGCCTCGCCCACGGGCGGATGGAAGCCTTCGGTGTACAACTTGAAGTGGTGGATCAGCGCCTCCATCGAAGTGTCGAGTTCCTCGCGCGGCGGCGGCGCGATCTTGCGGTCCGACGTGCGGACAGGGCCGTCGGGCATCCCCTCCCAGGCCTGCATGCAGATGCGCAGCGACTGGCGCAATTCCTCGACGCGGCAGCGGTAACGATCGTACACGTCGCCGTACTGCCCCACGGCCACATCGAAATCGAACTGCTCGTAGCTCGAGTACGGGTTCGTTTTGCGCAGGTCGAGGTTGACGCCGGACGCGCGCAGGCTCGGCCTGGCCATGCCGAACGCGATGGCGTCCTCGGCGGAGATGACGCCCACGTTGCGCGTGCGCTCGATCCAGATCGGGTTGTTCGTGAGCAGGCCCTGGAACATGTCGATGCGCTCGGGGAGAAGTAATCCAGGAACTCCTTGACGCGCGTCATCCAGCCGGTGGGCGCGTCGCCGCGCAGGCCACCGGGGCAGATCCACGATGTTTTCGTGCGGACGCCCGACAGGTGCTCCTTGATCTCCAGGATCCGGTCGCGGTCCTGCCAGCAGTAGAAGAACATGCTCATGGCGCCGATGTCGAGCGCGTGGGTGCCCAGCCACAGCATGTGGGAGGCGATGCGCTCCAGCTCATTGAGGAGAACGCGCATCCACTGCGCGCGCGAGGGATCTCGACGGCCATCAGCTTCTCGGACGGCCATCGAATAGGCCAGATTGGCTGCACAGGTTGGACAGGTAGTCTTCACGGTCGGTGAGAACCAGCGCCTTGTAGTAGCTCAGGTTCTCCATCGTCTTCTCGATGCCGGTGTGGAGGTAGCCGATGTGCGGCGTGCATTTCGTGACCGTTTCGCCGTCCAGTTCGAGCACCAGGCGCAGCACGCCGTGCGTGGACGGGTGCTGCGGACCCATGTTCAGCACCATGTTTTCCGTGTTCGTCAGCGGATCAATGGTGCGCTCGATCTCGATGCCCGGCGCGTGCCCGGCGCGCGCTGAAGGCTCGTTGCTCAGGTGGTGGGATTAAAGGCGACGCTTGCTGCCATGACGTTTAGTGTGTTTCTAAGCCCGTGCGCCGAGTACAGGTTTCCAGTCCTTGTCCCGCACGTTGTGCGAGAACTCGACCTCCTCGCCGCCGAGCGGGTAGTCCTTGCGAAGCGGGTGCCCCACCCAGTCGTCGGGCATCATGATGCGGCGCAGGTCCGGGTGGTCGTTGAAGTGGATCCCGAACAGGTCGTAGATCTCGCGCTCCGGCCACTCGGCGGCGGGCCACACGCTCACCGTTGTGTCGATGGTCGGGTCGTCCTCATCCACTTCGGCCTTGATCACGATGCGTCGGTGCGCCGTCTTCAGCGAGTACAGCGAGTAGACAACCTCGAAGCGCGGCTCCTTGTCGAAGCCGAGCAGGTCCACGCCCAGGATGTCCGACACCCAGTTATAAGCGCAATCGGGGGTGACGCGCATCACGAGCAGGATGTCCACGATGCGGTCCTTGCGGACCGAAAGGAAGTCCTGGTCACGGAAGCGCTTCGCCATCACGATCTCGCCCGCGAGCCCCGCATCGACGAGCGCCTTGAACCGGGCGAGATGTCCGGGTTCAGGCCGCCCTGCTCGAACCGA
>JAUJNC010000114.1 GCA_030446525.1 Armatimonadaceae bacterium | reverse complement strand
CACACGCGGACGTCCTGGCCTGCGTCGATCACGCCGTCGCGCAGGGCTGGTCGGACGGGCAGAGGCTGGGCGTCGCGGGCGGCTCCTCCGGCGGCTATCTGACGGCCTGGGTGGTGGGGCACACGGACCGGTTCGCGGCGGCGGCGGCCGAGCGCGGCGTCTACAACCTCCACTCGATGGCCGGGACGTGCGACTTCGTGTGGATAGACCGGGGCTACTTCGACGCCAACACCTGGGACGACCCGGCGGAGTACGGGCGCAACTCGCCGCTGACGTATGCGGGTGATATCACGACGCCGCTGCTCCTCGTCCACTCGGAGGGCGACCTGCGCTGCCCCATCGAGCAGGCGGAGCAGCTGTACGCGGCCTTGAAGCGGCAGAAGAAGGAGGTCGTCTTCCTGCGCTACGGGGCCGAAGCCAACCACAACCTGTCGCGCGGCGGGCCGCCCGACCTGCGCCTCGACCGCCAGCGCCGCATCACCGCCTGGTTCGACAGGCACCTCAAACCGGCGGGCACGTGAGTCAGCGCGCGGCCCGGGCCGCGCGGGCGTCGCGCGCGGTTTCGTAAACGCGCACCATCTGGCGGGCCATCTCGGCGGGCGTGGGACGCAGCGGACTTTCCAGCGCCGCCGCCGCCATCTCCCGCCGCCTGCCCGCGTCGCGCAGCAGCGTCCCCATCGCGTGCGCGAAGTCCGCGACACCGGCCGGGACGACCAGGGCATCCACGCCGTCGCGGACGAACTCCGGGGCGCCGCCCGCGCCGACCACCACGCAGGGCAGGCCGTGGCTCTGCGCCTCGCTCAAAACCACGCCCTGGGTTTCCGTGGCCGAGGGGAACACGAACAGGGTCGCGGCCGCATAGACCGGCGCGAGCTGCGCCCGCCTCAGAAAGCCCGCGAACCGCACCCAGGGCGTGATGCCCGCCTCCCGGACGCGCCGCCGACAGGCATCCCGGTAAGGCCCGCTCCCCACCAGAAGGAGTAGCGGACGCTCCTCCCCGTCGTATCCCGCGCATAGGCGGGCGAAGGCGTCTATGAGCAGGTCCAGATTTTTCTCGCGCGCCAGACGCCCCACATACAGGAGAACGGGCGCGCCCGGGGGCAGCGAAAAACCCTTGCGGGCCTGCTCCACGGCGGCGGGCATGACGGCGGGCGCAGGCGGCACCCCGGTCGGGACCACGAACAGCGGCGCCGGCCCCCCGAGCCCCTCCAGGATGCGCCGGGCCGCCCGCGAGGGGACGACCGCGGCGGCACAGGAGTTGTAGTAGCCGCGCATGGCGGCGGAAACGACGGCCTGCGCCGCCCTTTTGGGCACGAAGGGGAGGTAGTGTGTGTATTCGGTGTAGAAGGTGTGGTTGGTGGAGACGAGCGGCGCCCGGAGGGAACGGGCGCAGCGCCGCCCGTGCCTGCCCAGGCCGAAGGGGTGGTGCGTGTGGACGACGTCAAAAACGGCGTCGCGAAGAACGGCGGGCGCCGGGCCCAGGGGCGGCGGCACGAAGCGGTACGCGAAGGGGGTGGGCAGCGACGGCATGCGGAGGATGGGCGGATCGCCGCCCTCGTCCGCGAAGCCCGGGTAGCGGGGGGCGACGATCACGGGCGTGTGGCCGGCGGCGGTCAGCTCGGCGGCAAGCGTCTTGACGGAGGTCGAGACGCCGTTGATGATCGGGTCGTAGCTTTCGGTAAACAGGCCGACGCGCACGCCTACCCCCCCGCCACCCACTCCGCGGGTGGCGGGGGGGTGAATTCGAGGATATCGCCCGGCGAGACGAAGGGGGCCAGCACGCCCGCCCGCGCCTCCCACACCAGGGCCGTGCCGGGGACCCAGGGCCCCGCCGTGAACGGCTTCCGGCCCGCCGCGACGCGCAGGACGCGGCCCGTGCCGTCGCAGAACGCCGCGTCGAGCCTGTGCCGGACGAAGAATGTGTGGATGACGGGGCAGTGCGGCAGGCCGAGCGCCTCCTCCCCCGCCAGTCCCCGCCCTATGACCCCGATAAGCTGTGCCCACAGCCCGCGCGCCACGCGGGCGTTCGTGGCGAGGACGCGCCCGGTGGAGCGGTTCACGAGGGCGGGCGCGGGCCGCGGGCGGCTAGGCGTCCGCGTCCCTTTCGGCGGCCTCGGCGCCGCCCCGCCCGGGCGCCGGGCCGCGGGCGGTCGGCTGCTCCAAGAAGCCCAGGACATCGGACAGCCGAAAACGGCGCTGCTGGCCCACGGTGCGATGGTGCGGCAGCAGGCCGCGGTTCGTGTAGCGGCGCACCGTGGTGGGGCACACGCCCAGAACGCGCGCGGTGTCTTCCAGCGTCAGTGTGGGGTCCAGGAGACGTTCGATGAGCTGGCGCCGTGACTCTTTGAAGCCGCGCGCATAGTACTTCTGAGCCACCTCCTCCTGCGGCTCGGCCATGCCGACCAGCAGCTGGATGTGTCGCGGCAGACGGCCCCAGAGCGCGGCGGCCTCCCCGTCGGAGAGATCGGACGCGGGAGCGGTGCGCCGGATGCGCCGCGGCCGTGACGGCGCATCGGCCACCAGGGGCGGCTCCTTCTCGCCCACGATGGGCGGCAGGTACTCCGGCGCCTCCGCGGCCGGGGCGCCGTTCGCCCGGCCGCCGTCGTTGTCCCGGGGTTTCTGCGGAGTGGCGGGTGAGGGCTCCTTGGGGGCCGGGCCACGCAAGCTCGGGATATAGGCCTCGATATCCGGCATCGCCCGATCCTCTTCCAGGGGAACGGGGATGGTGACCCCGCCGCGCATCATGTAACGGATGTTGGCCGGGGAGGGGGCGGGGGCGTGGCCGTTGCTGCCAGGGGAAGCGCCTGCCTCGAGCGACGCGTTCTCACCCGTGCCTTTCGCGCGCAGCACCTCCGCGGGGACGATGCGCTCATAACGGCTGGGCAGCGCGGATCGGGGCGGCAGCGGCGGCGGGACGAACCCTTCCGCGGACGGTCTGGCTTCCGCCGGCGCCTCCGGCGCGGCGCTGTCGCGGCGTTCCCGCGGCTCCGGCGCATCCTGCGCCGCCGCAGACGGCGCGGGCGGCGGCGTGCCCGGCGCGGGAGGGGCCGTTACGTCCGGCGGGGACCCGGCCGAGGGCGTCGCCTCGTTCTTCTCCCGGAGCGTCTGCTCCTGTTCCTCAACGTATTTGTAAAAGTCATCCAGGCTTCGCACAGTATCTCCTTCCTATCCACCCGTCGCCGGCGTCAGTACACGAGCATGGCATCACCGAAGCTCAGGAAGCGGTAGCCCCCTGCCAGAGCCGCGGCGTAAGCGCGGCGCAGATTTTCGCGCCCGGCGAAGGCGGCCACCAGCAGAAGCAGCGTCGAGCGAGGCTGGTGAAAATTGGTGACAAGCGCGTCCACGGCGCGAAAGGCGTGCCCGGGCCGCACGAAAAGCCGCGTCTCGCCGCTCGCCGCGCGCACCCGGGCCCCGTCACCTGCCCCGAGGGCCGCGGTCTCCAGGGCGCGCAGCGTGGTCGTCCCCACGGCGACGACCCGGCCCCGGCAGGCGTTCACGGCCAGGGCCGACGCTTCGGACACGTGGAACGTTTCGGCGTGCATCTCGTGCGCTCCGACATCCTCCGTGCGGATGGGCCGGAACGCCCAGCCCGACGTCGAGCCGCCGCACGCACGCGATCCCGACCCCCATGTCCCGTATCCGGCCGAGCAGGTCGGGCGTGAAATGCAGCCCCGCCGTGGGCGCGGCGGCCGAGCCGGGCGGCCCGGGCGTGCACCAGTCTGGTACCGCCCTTGTCGGCGAGCGGGCCGGTGATGTACGGCGGCAGCGCGAACCTGCCCGCGCGCCGAGAGCGCGTCCGCGACCCGGCCGCTGTCGGCATGAAAGCGCAGGGACCCGCCCGCCGGGCGGGGTGCGCGCCAGACCCGGCGGCCAGACCCGGCTCGCCGGCGGGCAGCCGCTCCCCTCGCGCACCTTGCGGCCCGGGCGTACCAGCGCCTCCCAGGCGTCCTCCCCCCATTCCGGCGCGGCGGGCCGCAGCAGGGAGCGCTCCACGGCCCCCGCCGCTCGGGCGCCCCGCAGACGCACCGCGCTGACGCGCGTCTCGTTGACCACGAGCAGGTCCCCGGGCGCTGTGATACTCCGGCAGGTCGCGGAACGCCCGGTGCGTTGGCGGCCCGTCCGCGCGGCGCAGGGCCAACAGGCGCGCGGCGTCGCGCGGCGTCGTGGCTCCCAAAGTATACGCTCCGGGGGCAGCCAGTCATAGTCCGACAGGCGCAGGGGGGTCGCCCGCGCCCCGCCCCACCGCCGCCATCGGGCCAGCAGGTTTAAAACGACGGTCAGCACGAGGGATACGACCAGCATCGCAGTCAGGGGGGGAAGTAGACGCGCACGTTGCCGCCCCCCAGACGAAGTCGCCGGGAGCCTTTGCTCCCGGTGAAAGTGCCCAGAGCAGCAGGGCCAGCCCCAGAGCCGCTATGCCCAGGCCGATGACGATCAGCACCCGCCCCATGCTGCCCATCCCGCCACCGTCCAGGCCGCACCTCACGCGGGCCATTGTATCCAGCCGCACCCGGCGTCAAGGCTGCGCCAGCGGCTTCGGGCTTGAACCAGAGGGGCGATCTCGGCCTGCGCCGTTTCCCTGGCGTCCGACCCGTGGATCAGGTTCGAGAGCATGTCGGCGGTGAAGTCGCCGTGCGGATGGTGCCGGGGGCCGCCTCCAGGGGCTTGCGGCGCCGATCACCTGGCGGGCGATCTTGATCACGTCGGGACCCTCCCACACCATCGCGACCACGGTCCCACGACGAACTCCACCGCCTCGCCGTAAAAAGGGTTTCTCCCGGCACCGCGTAGTGCTCTCGGCGACCAGCCGCGGCGGCACCAGACCGAGGCCGACCAGCCGCTGCAGGCTGCGGTTCTCGAAGCGGCCGATGATCTCGCCCGACAGCCGGCGCTGCACGCCGTCGGGTTTCACCATGATATACGTTCGTTCCACGTCCTTGACCCCTTGCCGGTTTGAGCGGGCGTGACCTCGCCGCGCCCCTTCGTCATTGTAACAGGCGCGGCGGGCGGTGTCAATTTCGGGCGCGGGCCAGCCAGGCGCACAGGGCGGTCAGGTCCTGCGCGCGGTCCCCAGCGCGGCGGGGACGACAGACAGGCGCCCGTGATGCGGGGCCAGGTCAGGCGGCGCGCATCGGCTTCCTGCACCGGGGGCAGCAGTGCAGGTCCTCGGCGTGGACCGCCAGCGTGGCCCAGCACCACCCGCTCCGGGGCTGGTCACCATGCACAGCGCCGCGATGCCGCGCCCCAGCCCGGCCGCCCGCGCGAGCGCCGCCGCCGCCGCCGGATCGCCGGCGCGCGCGGCTTCCGGACCACGGCCCGCCCCGTCGGCTCGCCTCCGAAACCCCGCTCGGCGGCGCACGCGGGCGAGCGACGGCCCGAGGCGTAGGCTTCAGACAGCCGCGCAGGCATGCGCAGCGCACGGCTGCCCGCCCGCCGGGTCGACGGCGATGCCCGATCTCGCCGCCCGCCCGGACGTACCCCGGTGCAGGCGCCCGCCCAGGATCAGCCCTCCGCGCCGATCCCCGTGCCCACGGTGAGGAAGGCCATGTTCCGGGCGCCGCGCCCTGCCCCCGGAGCGGTGCTCCGCCAGCGCGGTCGTTGGCGTCGTTCTCCCCACCGCCACCGGGAGGCTGCCGCCCAGCCTGGCCGACAGGATCTGCCCAGCGGGACGCCTTGCTCGCCCCAGCCCGGCAGGCCCGGCGCCTCGCACACGCGCCCGGTACAGTCGGCGGGCGCGCTCCGACACGCCGACGCCGGCCGGGCGGCCGGGCGCCTGCCCCAACGCCGCGCGCGCCAGGTCCAGAAGGAAGGGTATGACGGCGTCCGACCGCCGCCCGCCGGGGTGGGGCCGACACGCGGTGCGATGTCGCTCCGGCGTGCCGATCACGCGGCGGAGTCCGTGCCCCCAGGTCGATACCGAGCAGCAGCGGCTGCTCGCGCTTTGTCCTCATGCGCTCCGTTTTCACGGGCGCGCGGCCCGATTCCCGGGCCGCCGTGCCGTTGACAACATTTTCACCCCCGTAGATGCCGGGGGCCGCGACGGGCAGGGCAGCCCGTCCCGCAGGCTCCACGGGAGTTTTTGCCGCCCCTTCCCGGGGATTTTCACTCTGCCGGGAATTTTTGGCGGCCTCGCCCACCGTACAAACAACGGAGTTATGGTGGCAATGGCGGCCACCGGAACCACCAACGGTGATCAACCCGGCTCTTTAGCAGGAGACATCCTTTGAACGGTACACTTCAATGCGTCACGCGCCCCGGCGCGGGGACCATCGCCCTCGCCGCCACGGCGCTGCTCGCCGCGGGCTGCGGCAAAAGACGACTTCGCCAAGGCCAACGGCCAGGCCATCACCCGAGGAGTACATCCAGGCCCTGGAGCGCGCCTCCCGCACGTGTCCCCGGCGCCCCCCCGGCGGCGCGCGTCAACGCGGGCCGGTACGTGCTGACCACCGATCGGCAGGAAGGATGTCACGGCCGAGGCCTCCAAGCTGAACGTCAACCCCACCGACGCCGATGTGCAGCAGCGCTACGACGTCCGGAAAAGATCCTCGAGCAGCAGATGCCGGGCAAGGCGTTCGAGGCGGCCATGAAGGAGCAGGGCACCACGCCGGAAGAGATCAAGGAAGAGATGCGCGCCCACTGCCGAGACGAACCTGCTGCTGGCCAAGAGGATGAACATCACGGAAGACGAGATCAAAAAAGGCGTACGAGCAGGCCAAGCACCAAAGGCCAGATGGGTCTCCCGAACGGGCGTACTTCTCCGGGTGGTCGTGGCGCCCGCGGACGGCAAAGAGTTCAACAGGCGCAGAAGATGCTGGCCGACAAGCACCGACTTCCAGGAGGTCGTCCGCCAGACGAACCCCGCGCCCCCTGAAGGCTACAACTGCGGCGGGCTGCTGCCCAGCCGATCCTTATCGCGCAGATGCCGCCGGCGCAGGCGAGATACAAGCAGACCGCGGAAGTGCGCCCACTTCGGCCCTGGTGGACCAATTCGCGGACTGGCCAAAAGGCGTGGATCCACGTGGATAAGAAGATGCCGCCGTTCACGCTCTCCGTCGCGAGGCGAAGCCGCTGATCAAGCAGCAATGGTGCACGCGCGGCTGGACCCCTGAACGCCGCCATCCGCAACGACATCCTCGCGTCCAAACTGGAAGGCGGACTTTAAGGCCACCGATCCCAAGTACCAGACCGTATGGCAAGCGGGTCAAGCAGGCCGCCGAGACCGCCGGGGGCGGACAGACGGCGGGGGCGCCTCCACCCTCGTCAGCGCCCTGCCCGCCAGCGCCGGGAGGTAGATAAGGCTGCCCCCCCCTCTCGCAGGAAGGGCCTTGCAGAGAAGGGGGCCGGGGGTTAGTGGTGATCCATGTCGCCGGCCCGGGGCCGGGGACGGCGTCCTTTCCCGGCCTGGGCCTTGCGCTTTTGTCGTCGGGGATGCCCGTGTATCTGCGGACGGCGCGCCACCTGACTGTCATGGCGGAGTTGCTGGTCTCGGCGCTGCGCGGGCGCGCGCGAGCACCTGGACGACGAGCAGGTTGAACGCCTCGTTCGAGGCCACCTATGACGCCATCGCCGGCCGCGTGCTCGCGGCGCACGCGGAGCACGGCGAGATCGCCTACGCGGTGCCGGGACACCCGCTGGTGGGGGAAAGCACCGTCGCGCGGCTGCTCCCGCTCGCCCGGGGGCAGGGCGTGCCCGTCGCCGTGGTCGGCGCGCCGTCGTTCGTGGATGCCTGCCTGGAGGCGCTCGGCGAGGCAGTCACGGGCGATCTGCACGTGGTCGACGCCCTTTCGCTGCGCCCGGACGCGCCCGCCGCTCCGCCCGCCCTGCGCGCGGGCGGCCCGCTGCTCCTGTACCAGGTCCACGACCGCGCCGCCGCCTCCGACGCGAAGCTCGCGCTGATGCGGGCGGGCTACCCGGACGACTGGGCGGTGACCGTGCTTCGGGCGGCCGGGATCCCCGGTGAGCAGACCCTCGCGTCGACCCCCCTTTACGCCCTGGACCGCACGGACGCGCACGATCACCTGACCTCCGTTTGGGTACCGCCGCTTCCCGCCAGGAAACGCCGCCCTTCGTTTCCCGACCTGGTCGCGCTGATGGCCAAGCTCCGCGCTCCCGAGGGCTGCCCGTGGGACCGGGAGCAGACCCACGAAACCCTCCGGCCCTACGTGATCGAAGAGGCGTACGAGGTGGTCGAGGCCGTCGACGGCGGCGACCCCGACAAGCTCTGCGAGGAGCTGGGCGACCTGCTGCTCCAGGTGGTGTTCCACGCGCAGCTCGCGGCCGAGGAAGGCGTCTTCGACATCGAGGACGTCAGCGCGGTGATCGTGGAAAAGCTCGTCCGCCGACATCCGCACGTGTTCGGCGATCTGAAGGTGGCGGGAGCCGACGAGGTCTTAACGAACTGGCAGGCGATCAAGGCGCGGGAGAAGGGGAACGCCGAACGCACGTCGATCCTGGACGGCATCCCCAAAGGGCTCCCGGCCCTGATGCGGGCGCTGGAGACGAGCAAGCGCGCGGTTAAGGCCGGCTTCGAGTGGCCCGACACCGCCGGCGTGCTGGACAAGGTGGACGAGGAGCTGGCCGAGCTGCGGGCCGAGGTGGCGGCGGACGCCCCCAAAGAGCGCCTCGCGGACGAGCTCGGCGACCTGCTGTTCACCGTGGTCAACGTGGCGCGGCGCGTGGGCGTGGACCCGGAAGACGCCCTGCGCCGCCAGCTCGACAAGTTCAGCCGCCGGTTCCGGCACATCGAGGCGCGGGCGGCGGCGCAGGGGACGCGCGTGGACGTCCTGTCCCTGGACCAGATGGAGACGTTCTGGCGGGAGGCCAAGGCGCGGGAAGGCGAAAACAACCCATGAACGAGAACAAAACCGGCACAGACGCCGGCGGCCTCAGCCGCCGGACGGCAGGGCCGCGGCGAGCAGCGCCCCTGATGGCGGGCGCGCTGCTGCTAGCCGCCATCACCGCGGCGGGCGCGCAACGGCCCCGGTTCGGCGGCGCCGACTCCTCGCGGGGCGCGGCGAGCGACCTGCGCGCAAGCGTGGAGACCGACCGGACGCAGTACACCCCGCGGCGCGCGGTGGAGATCACGATGCGGCTCACCAACCTCACCGACCGCCCGAAGGAGATCCTGCTGGAGAACGCCCACGAGTACGACGTCATCGTCCGTGACGCCCGCACGGGCGGCGCCGTCTGGCAGTGGTCGCGCCTGCCCAGCGCGCCCCCGCGGCAAAGGCGCACCGTCCGCATCGAGCCGCGGCAGAGCCGCACCCACCGCGCGCTCTGGGATCAGACCGACAACGACGGGCGCCGGGTGCGGCCCGGCGTCTACCGGATCGAGGCGACGCTGTACGCCCGGGATCCGGTGACGACCGAGGTGTTCCTGAGCGGCAGGGAAGGCGACGACGGCCCGCAGCCCGGCCCGCGCCCCGGCCCCCCCGAAATGCTCCCGCGCCCGGGACTGCCGCCCGGCCGGGGTGACGGCGGCGCGACGCTCCGCGCCGACCTGCGACTGGACCAGACCAGCGTGCGCCCCGGCCAGCCGGTCACCGTCACCTACGCCGTCACCAACAGCCAATCCCGCCCGAGCGTGCTCCGGTTTAGCTCCGGCAAGCAGTTCGACGTGGTCGTCCGCTCCGGCCGGGCCGGTCAGCCGGTGTGGCGCCTTTCGCAGGACCGCATGTACACGATGGCGCTGACGCAGATGACGCTCGAGCCGGGCGAGCGCAGGACGTTCACCGCCCAGTGGCAGCCGGACCGCAGCCTGCCCGAAGGGGCGTACGAGGTCGAAGCCTTCCTGACGCCGATGGGTGAGCAAGGCGGTGCGGCAAGCGCGCGCGCCACCGTCCGCATCGAATCCCGCCCCGGCGGCGGCCTGGGCGGACGCGCCGGGCTTCCCCACCGCCCCGGCCGGGATGGCGACAGCCCCTCGATCCGCCTGGGCGACCTGTTCGACGACGGCCGCTCCTACCTGGGCAAGCGCATCACGCTGCGCGGGGCGTATCGCGGCTGGCGCGGCGGCCAGGGCGGGCCGCCCGTCAAGCGCTCCGATTGGGTACTGGAAGGGGACGGCCGCACCATCTACGTTAGCGGCCCCATGCCCGAAGCCGGCCCCGGCGACGCCGTCACCGTCACCGGAACCGTGCGCCGCACCGGCGACGGCCGCCTGTACCTGGAGTCCGAATAGAAAACGAAGCAAGCAGGGTGAGCGTGCTGCAAAGCACGCCGCCCTCCTGTTCCCCGGCATAGTCGAGGTCACCTAAGCTTGCAGCGGCAGGTACTCCACGCGGTCCGCATAGCGCTCCGGTACATCCGCCAAGGCTATCAGTTCCAAGTCCTGGATGTATTGGCCAAGAGCGCCCGGGTTTTGGGGCGCGTAAATCACCCCTGTGAAATGTTTGCTCATGTGCTGTCGATCGGATGCCTCGGTAAGAAAATCTTGATCCTGGCTGACCAGCACGCGTCCTAGCTCCGTTGCCCGGTCCAGGAGCTGCGCGTCGGGCAGTTCGTTCGTGCTATCCTCCTGGGCGGTCAATACATCCACGCCGCGGTGACGTAGGGCTCGGGTGATAGCGCCAGGAACGTGAACATCCATATAGAGAGCAACGCTCACGAATCAGATCGGCTTCTGGGCGGAAGCTTCCCTTCCGCATGTAAACGATCCCAGCGCTCCTCCAACTCGCGTCTGCTCACCCCGTTCTCCGCCTGCGCCCGCATCCGTTCGGCCGATCGATCCGCTTCCTCCATGGCGGCGTCAAGGGTCGCCTGATGATCGTAATAGTAGCACAGCGCGGCATGGATCTGGGCCAGCGATAAGTCGGGGAACTGTTCATGTATCTCCTCGGGCGTCATTCCGCCGCGCAGATCGCGCGCGACCTGCACCACCTTGTGTCCTGTGCCGTCGATCCAGGCGACGCCGCGCTCATCCAGCGCGATATGCGTGGGGCCGACAAACAGTGTCTTCGTCATAGCGGACATCGTGCTTACCTCCTGGCCGGATTATACCATTTCCTAGCGGCGTAGGATCGCCACGGCGAGTGCCGCCGCGGCGCCGGCTAGAAGGGCGGGCACGAGCCGGCGCACCAGGGCGATGGGCGAGACGCCGACCAGGCCGGCGCTGTAGACGACGACGGCGGCGACCGGCGACATGGTGCGGCCGAAGGCCCCGGCGAGGCAGGCGACGGTGCCGAGCGTGACGGGATCGTAGCGCGGCGTGTCCAGGTGGGCGAGGAACGTCTCGGCGAAGGTGAGGATGGGTCCGGAGCCGGAGCCGGAAAGGGTGGCCAGCGCCCAGGGGAAGGCGACGGCGAGCACGCGGGCGAAGAGGCCGCTGCCGCCCAGCAGGCCGACCAGCGCCTTGCTGAGGCCGACGGCGGCCAGCCCCGCGCCGAAGCACTGGGCGGTGATGGTCAGCGAAATGATGCCGCCGTAGGCCGCCCCCATCCCCTCGAACAGGCTGCGCGTCACGTGCTGGACCTCGCGCCAGCCGACGGCGGCGGCCAGCAGCGTCCCGAGCAGCATGGCGCGGACGACGGGCAGCGCCCCTTTGAGCCGCTCCCAGTCCTCGCCCTCCGGCACGCGCAGCAGCCACCCGAGCGGCGCCCAGCCCGAGGAGGCGAGCAGCAGTAGGGCCACCGGCACCAGCGGGATCAGCGCCTTGACCACGCTCAGGCGCGGCGGCGCCTCCGTCTGGGCGGCGGTGACAACCCCCTCCCCTGTAGCGCCCTGGTCCCCTTGGCGCCCTGCCCGCCGGTTCAGCAGGGAGAAGACCAGAAAGGCGACAAGCGCGCCGGCCATGCTCGCGGGGACGACGCGGGCGCTGAGCGCCGCGGCGGGAAGGCCGGTGACACCGGCCACGGCCAGCACGTCCTGCGCGGCGGGGTGGAGCAGGTCGCCGCCGAAGGAGGCGCCCAGGATGAGCGCGGCGCCCGCGACCTCCGGCCCGGCGCCCGCCGCGAAGAGCAGCGGCACGAGGACCGGGCCGAGGGCGGCGGCGGTGCTCGTCTGGCTGGGGACGGCCATGTTCACCAGGTAGGCGGCGAGCATCCCGCCCGGAAGCACCAGCCAGCGCGCCCGCCGGAGCGGCGCGAGCAGCAGGCGGACCAGGTGCCGGTCGCAGCCGGTCGCCCCCAGCACCGCCGCGAAACCCATGGCCGCGCAGATCGGCGCCACCATCGCGGCCACCATCGCCCCGGTGAAGGTGTCGAAGACCGCCAGGGGCTTTGCAGCGATTGTCGCCAGCAGCAGGCCCGCCCCGAACAGCACCAGGCGGACCTCCACGCGGCGCACCAGAAGGTACACCGCGGCGGCGATGATAACGAAGGCGACGAAGAAGAGCATGGGTCGGGTTGTGTCCAGCAAGTTCGGCACACGGCTCGCTGTTCCCTGCCGGGGGAAAAGATCCGGCGGCCCAGTAAATACCGGGTGGAATGGATACAACGCCCGAGCAGCGGCATGACACAGGGCGCCCGGTCCCAGGGGGCAGGCTCTCCGGGAACAGGAGCCCAGGGCACGGGAGCTCAAGGGGCAGGACCCTCGGGGGCAGGATCCTCGGGGGCAGGATCCTCAGGCGCCGGCTCGCAGCCATAAACCGCGCTGCAGGAACGCCCGGGGTCGCAATGACCCCGGGCGTTCCCACATAACGGGAGCGACGGAAAAGACCGATGAACCTGAGAGCAGCGGCACCCTGATGTCTCCGTTGCTATCTCAACGAGTCAGCTGCAGATAGGGCTTATTCGCCTCATTTTCGCGGCTGTAGAGGGTGATCCCAATGTCCGCGTTTGCCTCGCCCGCCAATTCGAACGTGGCCGTTTTGTCGCTCATCTGCGTGTTGACGTAGCCTGTCACATCCAGGGCGTACCAGCCTGGCCGGGGCAGCGTTACCTCGCCCAGGCAGATCGCCCCGCCGGGTCGCGCTTTTCCGTTGACGGCGTTGCGCCTGTCCCCATCCTGGCCCGCATAGCCATAGATCTTGACGCCGGCGGGGGCGGTCCGATTCGCGTGGGTGACGTAGAAAAACAGCGTCGCGGCGTTCGCGGCCGTTTCCGTGAAGCCCGGGAAAGTGATCTTGAAAGCTGCCCCGCCACGACAGGCGACAGCATCCTCACCGGCCACGTAGGTTTGATCTCGCCTGGCCCGCTGGTCCTCGTACAGGGAAGCGGGCTCGAGCAGCGTCCCCAGGCCCGCGCCCTCCACCCAGTCCTCGGGCGCGGTCTCCGAACGCGTGGTCGGAGCCGATGACGGGAACGTCATCAGGGTCGGCGTCGTTTGTACGCCGTACGCCGGGCCCTGCGTCCCGATCACGTAGCCCCAGCCGAACTGCCGCGAGTCGATGATGGTGTTGCGCCCGACGGGGTAGGATGTGCCCCGCGTGTTCCAGATCACCGACTGCGTCGTGGTGACGCCGTGCCAGGTCGGCCCGCCGTACGGGCGGACTTTGGCATCGATGAAGTCGCCGGTGAGCGTCATGTTGTCGAGGAGGTTGGCCATGCTCAGGTGCATGTGGAAATCGGTCGCCAACCGGGGATGGGCGGACGCGCAGCGGTGAAGGACGTTGCCGCTGGTCGCCATGTACTGGAACACATAACTGTGGCGCGCGCTCTCGGTGGACAAGTCCTGGTACAGGCAGTCCCCGGACTGGATCGTGAAGGCGTAGCCGTTGCCGCCCTCGCCCTCGTACTGCGGCTTGCGGATGTCGCAACCCCGGACCGTGATCGAGCGCGAGCGCGTGACGCGAAGGCCGTTCGAGAGCAGGTGGAAGTCACCCGCGTTGGCGGCCGGCCGGTACGAGGCGATGCGCTGTACCCAGCCGTCGAGTGCGTGCTGGACACGAACCAGCACGGAGTTGTGGACGTCGTAGGCCCCCGTGCCCGCGGTGCCGAATTCGAGATCGCCGAAGGTGGTTTTGGGGTTTTGCCGGTTGCCGATCGAGAAGTCCTCGACGCCCACGCCCGCGATGTGCGGGGCCACCTTGTAAACGCGGGCGCCGTCCCGCATCTTGAGGTAGTATCGCGTCGGGATGTCGATCGTCAGCGTGTTCGTGCCGGCATCGACCGCCGTGATCTGGCGGTAGAATGTCGGGCCATCCGGACCGGCCGGGCCGGCCGAACCGGCCGGCGTCCACCAGCCGGTCATGCCGTGCTCGGCGATGAACGCGTCGGTGGCGCTTGCGCGGACCACGACCCAGTCGCCGGTCGTGAAGCCGGCAACGTCGGCGACCGGGATCTGGCGCGTGGGCTCCGGAAGATCCTGCGTGATGGCGGCCGTGGTGTTCGCCAGAGGGGTGAGCCATGACCCGCCTCCCGCGGGGGCGATGAGCAGGACGCTTTTATCCCGCATAAAGGTCGCCGCGTTGTACAGGAACGTTTTACCGGCGCCCGCGCCGCGCAGGACGACGTTGTCGTGCTTGATCCAGAGCGCGTAATTGTTCGGCCCCTGCGGCTGGATTTGGTACACACCGGCGGGCAAATGCACGACGCCGCCGCCTGCGGTCCCGACGGCATCGAGCGCCCGCTGGAGGGCGACGGTGGTGTCGGTCGCGCCGGTGTTATCGGCGCCGAACTGCTTCACCACGTTGACCACGAGCGCCGCGCCGTTGGGCGGTCCGGCGGGGATCGGGGCCTCGCCGCGCCGGTACCCGGCATAGCCGAAATCATGAAGAAAACGGCCCTGGCCGTCCTTGTAGCCCGGCGCCCAATCCGCCGGATAAAGCGCGCTGCGCCACGGCGCCTGTGCGACGGCGGCGCTGCCGAGCGACACGAAAGTCGCGGCCACACAGGCGATCGCCTTGAGCGGGCGACGTGCGGCGATGCATCCGAAGATCATGTTTCTGCTTCCTTTCCTAACCAGTGTTGCTGCTCGCTTCAGCATACGACCCGAGCCTGAAATCATCCTTAAATCCGCGCCGCCCGAAGGTTTTCCCGGCGCCCCGCCGAAAATGAACAATGGACCATGGACACCCCGTACCATATCCAGCTCTTCGGAGAGCTGCGCGTCACGCGTGGTGATACCGTTATCACCCGCTTCCTGACCCAGAAGATCGGCGGCCTACTGGCGTGCCTGGCGCTCTGCATGCCGCGGTCGCAGCCCCGCGAAGTCCTCGTCGAGCTGTTCTGGCCCGATCAGGAGCCCGCGGCAGGGCGCAACAGCCTCAGCGTGGCTCTCAGCTCCCTGCGCCGCCACTTGGAACCGCCCGGCGTCGGAGCGGGCAGCGTCCTGATTACGGATCGACATAAGGCGGGCCTGAACCCTGCCGTGGTGAGAACCGATGTGGCGGCGTTTGAGGATCTGCTCCACGAGGCGGAGCGGCACGAGGTGGGGGCGGAGCAGAATGCCCTGCTGCGCCGGGCGCTGGCGATGTACCAGGGCGACCTGCTGCCGGGCTGCTACCACGACTGGGCCCAGCGCGAGATGCTCCGGCTGCAGGCGCGCCATGCGCAGGCAGGACGCCAACTGGCGCGGGGGCTGGAGAAGGCGGGTGACATCGAAGGCGCCCTGGAGGCGGCGCGGCAGGCCCTGCTTGCCGATCCCTACCCGGAGGACTCGTATCGTCGCCTGATGCGGCTGCAGGTCGCGGCGGGACGTCCCCTGGCCGCGCGGGAAAC
The DNA here is from genome assembly GCA_030446525.1 of Armatimonadaceae bacterium. The sequence goes on along the minus strand of JAUJNC010000114.1, from coordinate 1,326 downwards.
CTACCACCAGATGGAGCAGCTGTTTGGCCGAGAGTTCGGTGCCACCCCCTCGCAAAGCATGCGCCGCTTCGCCGAACAGTTAGGTTTCCCAACGCACTCGGTGATCACAAAGTCCGCAACCCAGCCCCCTCGCCCCCCGAAAAGCGATCGGCAGGTCCGGCCGGGCCGCGCGGTGTGCGCCTCCTCCGAGAAGCCGACCCAGGAGCCCGGCACAACACACATCCCGCCGGGCGCCGCCTCGGCCGGCCCCGTGCCCTCCGCGATCCCCTTGCGATTTCAGCTGACGTGCTTCTTCGGGCGTGCGGCGGAGGTGACGCAGGTGGCCGCGCTGCTGGCGCCGTCCGGGGAGCCCGGCGCCCGCCCGCCGCGGCGCCTGGTGACCCTCACCGGGCCGGGCGGAACGGGCAAAACGCGCCTGGCCGTGGAAGTGGCCCGGCGTCTTGCCGACCGTTCCGGCACGGCTTATCTGTTCGTGCCGCTCGCGGACCAGACCGACCCGCACCGGATGGCGGCCAGCATCGCCGCCGCGCTCAGGCCGCCGCCGGCGCCGGGCGCGGACCCGCTCGACCAGGTGGTCGCCTTTTTGAGGGATGGGCTCGGCGCTCCGACGCTGCTCCTGCTCGACAACCTGGAGCAGCTGCTCGCCGCGGACGACCCAAACGCCGTGGCGGGGAGTCCCGATGCGCCGGACGCGGCCGGTGTTGTCACCCGGCTTCTGGAGGAGGTGCCCGGGCTGACTTGCCTGTGTACCTCGCGCCGCCGGCTGGGCATCAACGGCGAGCAGGAGTTTCCCCTCGATCCCCTGCCCGTGCCTTTGGCCGAGACATCACCGGAGCGCCTGCTCCTGTTCCCCAGCGTGCTGCTGTATGTGCATCGGGCACAGGCGGTGCGCCCCGATTTCCAGCTGACGCCGGGCAATGCCGAAGCGGTGGCCGGTGTGTGCCGGCAGATGGAAGGCATTCCCCTGGCGATCGAGCTGGCGGCGGCGTGGGTGCGGACCCTGCCGCCGCGCGCGATGTGGGAGCGGCTGGAAGACCGGCTGTCGATCCCCGAAGCGCGCGAGCGTGACCTGCCTTCGCGGCATCGCAGCCTGCGGGCGGCTCTGGACAGCAGTTTTTTCCTTTTGTCTCCCCGGCAGCAGCGGTTTTTCGCACGCCTGTCGGTCTTTGCCAGCGGCTGGACGCTGGAAGCCTGTGAGGCGGTCTGTCAGGAGCCCGAGGGGGTGAGCGGCTCTTCAGATACGCTCGCGCTGCTCACCGGGCTACAGGAGGCGTGCTTGGTGACCCTGGCTTTGGCGCCGTTGAGCACCAGTTCCTCGGTCGTCGG